>DATDQA010000254.1:0-10367 GCA_035292505.1 Saprospiraceae bacterium
TGATATTCTGGCAGGAAATAAGGCTCCGGATAACCGCGCTGACTGGAGATCGCATCAATTACAGATTCGACTTCAGGCGTGTCCACAAACGCACATTGCAGACGGATTACACTACTGCCAATTGATAACAACATATCTCCCCGACCGATGAGCTGCTCCGCACCACCAAAGTCGAGAATGGTCCTCGAGTCAACCTTAGAGGCGACTTTGTAGGCAAGACGAGCGGGAAAATTTGCTTTAATAACTCCTGTGATGATATTGACACTTGGTCTTTGGGTCGCGATAATCAGGTGAATACCCACTGCACGTGCAAGTTGCGCAAGACGACCAATGGGTAATTCTATTTCCTTTCCGGCCGTCATAATCAAGTCTGCAAATTCATCAATCACAAGGACAATAAAGGGCAGGAATTTGTGTCCGTTATGAGGGTTGAGCTTTCGGTTGACGAATTTATCATTGTACTCGCGAAGATTCCGTGCATGTGCTTTTTTCAATAAATCATAGCGTTCATCCATTTCGATGCACAATGAGTTCAGAGTATGAATGACTTTCTTCGTCTCCGTCACGATTGCTTCTCCCTGACCAGGCAGGACAGCAAGGAAATGATTTTCCAGTTTGGCGTAAGGAAAGAGTTCGACTTTCTTTGGATCGATGAGTACAAGTTTAAGTTGAGACGGATGTTTTTTATAGAGCAGGGAGATGAGGATCGTATTGATACCTACAGATTTTCCCTGACCTGTGGCACCGGAAACCAGAAGATGCGGCATCTTGCCTAAATCGGCGACAAAAACCTCATTCGCGATTGTTTTTCCGAGCACAATCGGCAGATCCATCTTGGCATTGATATACTTTTCTGATTGCAACACTTCTTTCAGCGCCACGACCTGTTTTTTCTTGTTTGGTACTTCGATACCGATCGTACCTTTCCCCGGAATCGGCGCGATAATCCTGATGCCAAGTGCAGCAAGACTCAGGGCGATATCATCCTCAAGGTTTTTAATCTTTGAAATACGGACACCGGCTGCCGGTATGATTTCATATAACGTGACCGTAGGTCCAATCGTCGCACGGATCTTCGTGATCTCTATTTTATAGTTGAGCAGGGTAGCAATGATCTGATCCTTGTTTGCTTCCAGTTCCGCACGGTCTATCTCGACATTTTCTTCTGCATACTCCAGGAGCAAATCAAGATCCGGATATCGGTAATCTGAAAGGTCTTTAGTAGAGTCATAAGGTTCTGAATGATTGATGTTGTCTTCTTCTACATGTGTGATCTGAGGATCGGGATTCATATTCGGCGCTACTGCTAGTTGAGCTTGCATCATATCGATATCCAAATCACTCTCTGTATCGTCGGTATTGTCGATGGACAATTCATTGATTTCGAGTTCCGTATTTTCCGTTGATTGTCTCTTCGGATGTTCGTGCTGTATACTGAAATCGAGATCTTCTTCGAAGACAAACGGATCCTCTGTCGCCATCTCGGGCTGAAGAGGCTCTTCTGGTTTTGTGTATTGGAACTTAGAGAAGAAACCCGGACGAAGCGTGGATTTTGCGTTTTTCTCAGGAGTTTCAACAGATTCAATACCCGCAAAAGCTTTGACGGGCTTTTGTTTTTTGAGGAATGTGAAGAGGGCGGGCCAATTCATATTCATACGCAGACCTTCGAGCATACCTGGAGTTCTGACCTGCGGATTGAATTTCCAAATAACCCAAACACCAATGACGAAGACGAGGAAAAAGAATAAACCTACATCACCCAGGAAACTGCTCAACCAGATGTAAGTGCTTTCACCAAAGGCACCACCCCAGGGGAAGGCAAATCGCATGAGCAGGAACTCGAGTGAAAGAGCAGTAAATACGATAGAAATCATCGTTTTTCGCGTATAGTTCCAAAAGCCTGAGATTGGCTTCCGTGCGAGGAGCGTCCAACCAAGTTTGGCCAGTATCATTGCCCAACCAAACGATGCAAGTCCAAAACCCCAATAGAAGAAAGCGTTGGAAATTATTGCACCGAGTCTTCCAAGCCAATTGTCTACTTGCAATTCACTCTGACCCATGAGACTCCACGAAAATTGCAAGACCTTATCCTGATCTTCTTGCCATGAGAACAGGTAGGATACAAAGGAAACGGCCAGATAGATACTGCAAAGCAGAAATAACGCGCCGACCACTTTGATGTAGCGGTCGTCATGAGCTGCGGCTTTTCCGGACTTACGGTTTTTTTTGGCAGAAGGATTCTTCTTAGCGAGCTTGGCCATTTCAGAGGTTTTAGACTTGTCCATACAATTTCTTAGCGTGTCTATTTACTACCTTGGGAGACTTTACTAACACAAATATAGTTATTTACACATAACATAAAATAGTAATGTAACTATCTTTTATCCAATGCATTGAGACATGAGGATGAACGGATTTCTTGGCACTCATCTTGTTGTAAAAGGACGCGGGAGGTGACAATCCCGGGGGAGGCATCAGGTCTCTTATCTTTGGGCGCTCATTTTTTTGAAATAAGATTCGTTAACCATGAGTTTATCGCAGAATATCGTTGTTGCAGGAGCGGGTGGTATAGGAAGTGCAGTAGGTCTGATGCTGGCGAACTACCCGGAGTTTAGAGGTGATATTTACCTTGGAGATAGAAACTTGAAAGTTGCCCAACAGGCGGCATCATGGATTCGTGAAGGAACGAGCCTGCCTATCGACATTGTTGCTTTTGAATTTGCTCCCGAGTTGAATTCGGCCATGCAGGAGATTTTCAGTAAAAGCAGCCTTATCCTTGATTGTCTGCCTGGAAAAGAAGCGCCCCGTCTCGCAAGAATTGCATTGCAATACAAAATGCATTATGCCAATCTCACAGAATATGTCCAGGAAACAAACGAGATCATTGCAATGGCCAGGGACGCTGAAACCGGCTTCGTCTTGCAAACTGGACTCGCACCGGGATTCGTAAATGTCCTTGCGACAAAACTCTACGGTGAGTTTCGTGACAAACATGGTGTAACCCAGGTCGAGTATATCGGGATGCGTGTAGGAGGTCTGACAGCATATGCCATTTCACCCCATTATTATGGATTTACGTGGAGCCCTATTGGGGTGACAACGGAATATGTCAAACCTTGTATGGTTGTCAGGAAGCATCAAAAGCAGTCAAAAGCTCCTTTGTCAGAACGTGAGAATCTGATCCTGCATGGGGTCGAGTATGAGGCCGATCTGACATCGGGAGGAGCTGCTGATATCCCTGATACCTATGCAAAGTATGCGAAGAATGTGGACTATAAAACCATCCGCTATCCAGGCCACTTTGCATGGATTGAGTCTCTGTTGGGTGGAATTCAATCAGAACAAAATCTGCCGTTAGCCTTGTATCGCGAAATGAGCAAAACAGTTCCGATGGTGGAAGATGATATCATCGTCATTTACGCGTTTGTCTCCGGATATGATACCCAAGGCATCTTACATCGGATTGAAAGTGCATACAGGGTGATGCCCAGGTACATTAATGGAAAGAAATTACGGGCTATCCAGGCTACCACCGCGGCACCTATGGCAGAATGTGCACGACTCCTGCTGGAAGGCAAATGGAAAGGTATTATCCTGCAAAGTCAGGTGGATCCACAGTCATTTTTCAACGGACCATTCATAGAATCGGTCTATCAGAAATCTACCCTGCGGAACAGCGTGCCGATCATGTGATGCCCTATGATACACAGGATGTTTTCTTACCGCTCTCGCGAGATCTCGTGGGCATGTATTTCCAATCTAAAAGTCATTGTCAGGATTGCAAAGGAGAATAATCCTGCTTGTATGGTAGTCGCTAACCAGATTCCGATACTATAGGTTAATGCTTCGACTACACACGCAATGATGATTCCACATATACCTGTTACTAAGGCTATTGCGCTTATTCCCCTCAATCGACGAAGCTGATTGGTAAACTCCAGAAGTCGAGTGACGTACTCTTGAGGAATCGCCCCTGCGTCGTGTTCTCCTCGTATGAGCAGCAATCCGGACTGAGATCGTCGCCATACAACCATACCAAGCCAGAAAAAGGCAATCGCAAAAACAAGGAGGGGTACAACAGAAGTTGAAATCCACCGCGAGGTCGTTTTTATGCAATATCCTGCGGCGACCACCGACAAGATACCATATGCGATCAGTGCCAGCGCTGTGTTCCTTTCGGAATTGCAGAATGCAACCAGTACTCTCAGCGATCTGCCGGAATCACCCGGTCGATCTTCATTTTGCGGAGGCGAAATGCCTGGGATAGGCCTTTTTGAATTCATACTTCATGACGTCAAACGATGTGACGATTCCAACGAGTTCTCCATTCTTAACAATGGGAACTGCATGGAACAGATGTTCGAGAAAAATTTCTGCCGCAGAGCCTATCTTATCATGCGGTTCAAGAGTTGCAAGCTTGCGTGTCATGATTTCCCGCACTTTGATGTTGTCCGTCTCATCCGGATGAAAGGAGAGTTTAAAGAGGTCGTAGGTCGTAACCAGCCCTACGAGTTTCTTGTCCTCTACTACCGGCACGTGATGAATGCGATGCTTCAGGAGGATTTGTCTGACCACATTCAAGGAATCATTCGGTCCGGCTGTGAGCAACTTTGTGGTCATAATCGAGGAAAGTGGTTCATTCATCATAGCTCGTCTGATTTTTTTTGTCGTGTCGTAAGATAATCATTTCCATTGCCCAACCGAAAGAACACATTTCGCAAACGAGTCCGAAGCAGTGTTCATAATTGCACAGATATCACCAGTTTCGAACTCAAAATTTTCTACGTTTTCAGAACAACTTGTCCAGGAGATGCTGATCAACCAGATGAGGCATGGTAATCTTTAATGCAACTTCATGCTTCATGGCCCTATCTGCTGTCTGCATGGCTCCTGTATTGCGCGCCCAACTCCTGCGTGCGATACCATTGTTGACATCCCAATGCAGCATTGATGTGAACTTCTGCTCGGCGTGCGGGCTTCCATCAAGCACGAAGCCAAAGCCTCCGTTGATTGCTTCTCCCCAACCTGTACCGCCACCATTGTGAAGGCTCACCCATGTGGCCCCACGAAAAGCATCTCCTATGACATTCTGAACAGCCATATCTGCGGTATATCTGGATCCATCATAAATATTCGCAGTCTCCCGATACGGAGAGTCTGTACCAGACACATCGTGATGATCACGCCCAAGGACGATCGGTGCACTAATCTTACCTGCATGAATGGCCTTATTAAAAGAGACTGCAATCCGGATCCGACCTGATACATCCGCATAGAGGATGCGTGATTTCGATCCTACGACCGGGATGTTTTGACCTGCATTCTTTATCCAATTGATATTGTCATCAAGCTGACCCAGAATTTCATCAGGTGCGGATTTGCGTAACTCTGTAAGTACTTCAATTGCGATGCGATCTGTGAGTTCAAGATCATCTGCATGTCCTGATGTACATACCCATCTGAAAGGACCGAACCCGTAATCGAAGCACATCGGTCCCATGATATCCTCTACATAACTTGGATAGCGATAAGTATCAGGTACGCCATGTTTCCAGATTGCAGCCCCGGCATTACCAGCTTCTTTGAGAAATGCATTCCCATAATCCCAGAAGTACATTCCCCGATCTGCTATTTCATTGATTGCATCTACATGCCTGCGCAATGATGCACTCACAGCTTCACCAAATGTGACCTTATCCTTGATCAGAAGCGCCCTGGCTGCATCGTAATCCCAACCGACAGGACAATAACCCATGTCGTCGATATTGTGTAATGAAGTTTGATCGGAACCAAGATCTACACCGACGCCATGTCGCGCGAGCGTCTCCCATACCTCTACTACATTTCCATGATAAATCAGGCTGACCGCTTCTCCATGTGTGCGATGTGATTCTGCCGCATGTAAAAGTTTATCGATATCACTGAAGATGTATTTCTGTTGGATATATCCATCTCTGAGTCTTTGGCGAATTGCAAATGCATCGACTTCCGCAATGATCGCCGTGACACCTGTAATGACTGCAGCAAGTGCTTGCGCGCCGGACATGCCACCAAGCCCTGAGGTCACAAAAAGCTTTCCGCGGAGTCCCGAAGAACCATATCCACGCAGCCGACCTGCATTCAGAAGGGTGATGGTGGTACCGTGCACGATTCCCTGTGGTCCGATATACATAAACGACCCTGCTGTCATTTGTCCATATTGTGTCACACCCAGTGCATTGAATGTATTCCAGTCATCCTTTGATGAATAATTGGGCACCATCATTCCATTTGTGATGACGACGCGGGGCGCATCTGCATGACTCGGAAAAAGCCCAAGAGGATGGCCTGAATACAAGACGAGTGTTTGCTGATCAGTCATCCTGGCCAGATACTGCATCGTCAGGAGATATTGAGCCCAATTCTGAAATACCGCGCCATTGCCGCCATAAGTAATCAACTCGTGCGGGTGTTTGGCCACGGTAGGGTCAAGGTTGTTCTGGATCATGAGCATAATCGCGGCAGCCTGATTTGAGGCTGCGGGGTACTCTTGAATTGATCTTGCATGCATGGGATAGTGAGGACGGAAACGGTACATATAGATTCTCCCATACATTTCAAGTTCCTGCGCAAATTCCTGAGCGAGCAAAAGATGGTGTTGCGGAGGAAAATAACGCAAGGCATTACGGACCGCCAGTTGTTTCTGTGCAGTCGACAAATGTGCAATGTTGCGTTTGGGTGCATGACTCACTGTAGAATCATATCCGGGTGTCGGAGGAAGCTCGGTGGGTATTCCAGACAGGATTTGTTGTGCGAAAGGTATACTTGTCTGCATGCAGCAAAGTTACCAAGCGAAAAGAAGTGTAGAGGTCTGTCCCGACATTGTCGTGGTCATGGCAGCTTTTGTAGTTTTGGCGTCGCATATGTCAATTACAATCAGGCAGGTGTCGGGGAGTCGTGGCATTCGTGCATTTATCCAATTTCCATTTACTCTATATAAGGGATCAAAGTACTGGGTACCGCCGATGAATACAAGTGAGAAACAGACGCTGGACCCAGCATTGAATCCTGCTCAAGCGCACTCACCCGCAGCCCTGTTTATGGCCTACAAACATAACAAGCCTGCTGGCCGTATCGCCGCGATTGCACTCGGTGGATCGCATGGTGTAGAAGGTCGCTTTGGCTGGTATGATGTAATTGATGATTTTGAAGTATCTAAATTGTTGATTGCGACAGCAGAGCAATGGTTGCGTGAGAAGGGTGCGAAACAGGTGAAGGGTCCAATGGGTTTTACGAATCTGGACAAGGCAGGGATGCTCACATTTGGATTTGATGAGTTGCCTACGATTTCCACCTTATACAACTATCCCTATTACAATGATCATCTGATCGCATTAGGCTACGAGAAATCCGCAGAATATGTCGAATTTGAGTTTAAAGTACCTGAGGCGATTCCTGAGAAGGTGACTGCTTTTGTGGATGTGATTGCGAAAAGATATGGCGTCAGGGCCCTGGACGAATTAACAGGTATCACAATTCAGCGATATGGACAGGAATTATTTGATCTGATCAATGAGACGCACCGGAATTTGTACGGGTTCAAATTGTTATCAGAGGAAATGAAGCAATACTATATTAAAAAGTATTTACCGTTTGTCAGGTCGGATTTTATTGCATTAATTGTGAATGAACAGGACAAGCTTGTTGCGTATGCGTTGACGATGCCGTCGTACGCCAAAGCATTTCAAAAAGCGCGGGGAAGTTTATTTCCCTTCGGCTACTGGCATATTTGGCAGGCTACGCGTTCTATCTCCCGGGCGGATTTACTTCTGATAGGGGTCACTGATACGCTGAGAAACAAGGGAGTGACATCACTCATTTTTCATCGGCTCCTGAATACATTTATGAAATACGGGATACAGCGAATAGAATCCAACCCTGAGCTTGAAGACAATCAACAAGTGCAGGCGCTTTGGCAGAAGTATGAGTATCGTCAACACAAACGAAGAAGAGTTTATCAGCGGGATTTATAATGGCCTTCAAGATTCTCATCACCGGTGCAAGTGGATTTATTGGCAGGCATCTCGTCGAAGAAGCACTACAGCGGAATATGGAGGTGTATGCAGCTGTGCGTGCATCAAGTAGCAGGAAGCATTTAACGGATCCCCGAATCCATTTTTTTCCGTTTGATATGACGCACCCCGGGCAGGTCCATCGCGATCTGAAAAAATTTCAATCTGAGATGGGTGGTTTTCAATATGTCATCCATAACGCTGCAGTCACGGCACCAAAAGACGTGACAGAGTTCATCTCCTGCAACGCAGATTTTACCCGGGAGTTTGCGAGGATGCTGATGGAGACACAGCACGGCATGCATAAATTTGTGTATATGAGTAGCATGGCGTCCATCGGTCCAGGTGATCCTGCATCTATGCGTGTGATTGATGAAAAACATCCGAGGCGACCTGTGACGCCATATGGTCATAGCAAATTACTTGCAGAGCGATTCATCCATGAGATTGAGGAATTCCCTTACGTGATTTTACGACCGTCCGGAGTCTATGGCCCGGGCGATTTGAAATTTGTCATACGTGTGATTATGATGATGAAGAAGGGTATCGAAGTGAGTATCGGCCCTGCGGATCAACAAGCAAGCTATGTGCATGCCGATGATCTTGCGCATCTTACAATAGACGCTTGCCTCTCTAAAGTGCAGCGAGAGGACTTCAATGTGGCCGATGGTTACTTTTATACACAGAATGAATTCAATGCCTTTCTGAAGAAGGCTTTGGGCGTGCGCACAATCGGAGTGCGTATCCCAACTCAAGTCCTGGTAGCTGCAGGATTTGCGACGTTTCATCTTGGGCAAATTGCAAAGCGGCCTACCCGTCTATCGCATCTCAAGATGCGTGAGCTGACCGCACGGAACTGGAAGGTCGATATCACAAAAGCGAAAGAGCAATTGGGTTTTGATCCAAAATTTAACCTGGAGAGAGGATTGCAGAATGTCGTGGATTCATTAGAATAAGAAAATACTTCTTCGTCCAGTGTGAGCTTTACTCAATTCTGGTCAAGGTGCAATCATCAATAAGGATATGGTCCTGCTGTAAAAATTTTCCCGTTTGGAAAAAAGGCCTCAATTGTGATATATCTGAATTGTTTCTGTGGCTGCGTACGATAAAAAAGCCGATCTTTGCACACTTTTTCCAAATACCGGCATTCCAATGGACATTCGCAATATCGCAATCATCGCACATGTAGACCACGGTAAGACCACGCTTGTGGACAGAATCCTCCATGCCACGAAAGTCTTCCAGGCACACGAGGAAACAGGAGATCTCATCATGGACTCCAATGATCTGGAGCGTGAGCGCGGCATCACGATTTTTTCTAAAAATGTAGCAGTCGTGTACAAAGATGTCAAGATTAATGTCATTGATACACCCGGCCACGCTGATTTCGGAGGAGAGGTAGAACGTGTACTCCGCATGGCAGATGGCGTGTTATTGCTCGTGGATGCATTCGAAGGTGCGATGCCGCAAACCAGATTTGTCTTGCAGAAAGCGCTTGCATTAGGACTGCACCCGATAGTGGTCATCAATAAGGTCGATAAACCAAACTGTCGTCCCGATGAAGTGCATGAACAGGTCTTCGATCTCTTTTTCCACCTTGACGCATCAGAGACTCAGTTGAACTTTCCGACATTTTATGGTTCAGGAAAGCACGGTTGGTTCAGTGAATCACTCACCCAATCCGAGGACATCACTCCATTGCTGGACGGTATTCTCAAGTATGTCCCACCACCAAAAGTGACAGAAGGTCTTTTGCAAATGCAAATCACGACCCTTGATCATTCACCGTATCTCGGCAGAATCGCGATTGGAAAGGTAAACCGCGGGACAATCAAAGAAAATCAAGCGGTCGCATTGCTTGATGGGAAAGGGAATGTGATAAAAACGCGCATCAAAGAAGTCCATGTCTTTGAAGGGATGGGTCGCCGGAAAGTGGAGGAAGTCAAAGCCGGAGATCTTTGTGCTGTGATCGGAATAGAAGAATTCAACATCGGAGATACAATTACTGATGTAAATCAACCGGAACCATTGCCGGTCATCGCAGTAGACGAACCCACAATGAGCATGATCTTTTCCATCAATACTTCACCGTTCTTTGGTCGTGAAGGAAAATTTGTGACATCAAGACATCTGCGCGACAGGTTGTACAGAGAAATTGAGAAAAACCTTGCGTTGAAGATAGAAGAGACGGATGGTACCGAGAGTTTCAACGTCTTTGGTCGTGGTATCCTTCATCTTGGTATCCTGGTAGAAACGATGCGACGCGAAGGATATGAACTCACCCTTGGCCAACCTCAGGTCCTTGTCAAAGAGATT
>DATDQA010000255.1:0-44241 GCA_035292505.1 Saprospiraceae bacterium
TTTTCTTGGAGATCATAGCTTGACTGTTTGAGTTTTAGAACAACAAAGGTAGCTAAATGAGTTGCGAGTTACGTGTTGCGCGTTGTGGACTATACCATGTTTTACATTAGGCTCGCTTGCCATTCTGCCCTTACGCCATTCTGCCGTTCTGCCCTTCTTCTACCTACATTCGCTGCATGCAATGCGAAATCATCAGTATCGGTGATGAGCTCCTCATTGGACAAGTCGTCAACACGAACGCGGCATGGTTGGGGAGAGAACTGACGGGATTGGGACTTGAAGTCCGGCAGGTAATGGTAATTCCTGATCAAAAGGATATCATTGTAGAAGTACTCAGGCGGAGTATTGTACATGCAAGATGGATTTTTGTCACCGGCGGTCTTGGACCTACCAGGGACGATAAGACGAAAGAAGCGCTGCTTTCTGTATTTGGCGGAGAACTCGTGTTTCATGAGGCGACCTGGCAACATCTGGAGAAAGTCTATGCTCAGTTTGGAAAGAAACTGAACGAATCGCACAGGGAACAATGCCATCTACCTTCTACTGCGCGTATTCTGCCCAACAGAATGGGTACAGCTCCCGGACTCTTGTTCGAGACTACCCATTGCAAAGTATGTGTGATGCCGGGAGTTCCGTTTGAAATGGAGCATCTGATGCAGACACAGGTGATTCCTTTGATTCAATCGAATTTCACAGGTGGTACCATTATATATAGGACGATAGGCACAGTAGGGGAAGGAGAATCCGTGCTTGCGTTAAAAATTGCAGATATTGAAGACGGGTTACCTGAACATATCCATCTTGCGTACCTACCTGCACTTGGAAGAGTGCGTATCCGTGTCACGGGTAGAGGTCAGGATGCGGTTGCTATTTCAAAGCAAGTCGAACAGATCACCACTGCGATTGTCTCGAGGATCTCGGAATTTGTGTATGCAGTGGAAGATATTCAAATAGCCGAAGCAGTGGGACGACGATTGCGTGAGATGGGACGGACCTTGTCAGTGGCAGAGAGTTGTACCGGCGGATTCCTGGGTCACCTGATTACAGCTATTCCGAATTCATCCGACTATTTTCTTGGTGGAGTGATTTCGTATTCGAATCAATTGAAGCAGTCTGTCCTTGGCATACAAGCTGAGACACTTTCTGAATATGGTGCTGTAAGTGAAGAAACGGTACTTGAAATGGCATCAGGTGCAGTGAAGGCATTTGGTTCTGACTATGGAATTGCAGTCTCCGGTATAGCAGGTCCCTCAGGTGGTACTACAGAAAAACCTGTTGGCACTGTCTGGGTTGCAGTAGCGGATAAAGAAGAGGTGCAGGCAAGGAAGTTCACCTTTGGCAAGGATCGCTTACGGAATATAGAACTGAGTGCTGTATATGCGTTGGATATGGTGCGTAAGAGGATTGGGTAGGTGTAATCCTAGAGGATGTTTAGGGAAAACTTGGATAAACGCCTTGTTGTGCGTTCGTGCTACGCTTGCGGAAGTAGAGTTATTAATAGAGTGTAAAACTCTATTAAATGTTTACTGGATTCCGGGCGGGCGGTAGCCAATCGTCTGTGCACGGCGAAGGGCATCTAAGGTCTCATCGACTGTTAGCAATACAGTTGTTTCGAATTTTGATAAAGCACCCCCACCAGTAATCGCAATTCCAACTGCGGCCATGGAGACATTATCCGGTGCTTCCCAAAGGCAATAGCCATCGTACTCGCCAAATGCGTACCAGAAGCCATGAAGCTTCCCGCCAACTGACTCGATGTATTTGCGTGCAGCCAAACTGCGGTCTTCCGGATTCTTCATCAGTCGGGCCCAGGTTTCCGGTGTGTAGCTGAACCGTGTCAAATAGAAAGTCATTGTTGAATCCTGCTTCGTAATGCGTTGTTCTTTGGGACTTTCTTCCTGAGACTGTAATTGTTTGGTTGTTACTTCCTGAGGTTGCGATTTTCCCTGCTGGACTGTAGCGGCAATGAGAATAAACAAAACAAATGATTGCCCCATTCGTTTCGATAAGATTTGCAATATGTGTATCATAAATACCTACTTTTACTTATACTAAATGAGCCTGTTGTTGAGGGACATGTTTAAGAAATTTTCACAACATTTTTTTTGCAGTTGTTATAGTGTGCCAAAACCGCAATAGTCTTACTATCAAAAATACCATCAACAAGTCAGAAAAAACTTTGCTAATAAATATTTCATAAAACTAAACAAACTCCACGGACTATGCGCCGGGCTGCCGATAGCTGATTGCGTCTGCACGGCCAAGGGCATCTAGAGTTTCCTCTACGGTAAGTAGCACTGTTGTCTCTAATTTCGACAAAGCACCACCGCCACTGATTGCAATAGCAACTGCTGCCATCGAAACATTGTCAGGTGCTTCCCAAAGATTGTAACCATCGTATGAGCCGAAAGCATACCAGAAGCCGTGGAGTTTTCCACCCACTGATTCAATATACTTTCGTGCTGCCTCCCTGCGGTCTTCGGGATTCTTCGCTAATCGAGCCCATGTTTCAGGCGTGTAACTGAAGCGTGTTAAAAAAAGAGCCATTGTATTTTATATTTTATGTCGCCTACTCTTTACCGGATTTTCGGCATACTCCGTTTTCTACATTGGTAATTTCTTGCTGACTGTTTTCAACGGTTGTGTTTCTGCAGTGGTGCGCTTTTGAAAACGTATCAGCCCACCGTGACCAAACGTAGAACGAAGATAAAAACTTATAGCGTACACTTCATCGCACCATTGCAGAAACATTTTGTGTGTGCCCAGTATGTGCATCATGTGTGAAAAGTTACACATTAAATTCCAGAGCGTGAAAGTCGCTCACAGATAAGTTGACTTGATCTGTTAGCAAGTCGCAAGGGCGTTGTCCGTGAGGACAGGTCTGAAGAAAGCGAGACTGCAAATTCCGGTACTGACAAACAGGAACGGCATAAGAGGCTTCCTGAAGAGGGTAAGTAAACACATCATTACAAAGCCCGAGGTCAATAATCTTCAGGAAGTAGATGCTGCAGCGATCGGAAGAAGGAATAGGCAATTACCTGGGGAGATCTCCATTGCTTTTGATAAGCGAAGGAGAAGTCAGCAGAAGCCGTAGTACCTGAGGCAAACGAGCCGCCACCGAAAGGATAAAGGCGGAGGACTCAGAATCAGGGAAGGGCCGAACATTGAGTTGTTCCAAATGCTGTAAGGAGGCAAGGCCAGCCTTACGATAGGCGGAACAGAGAAACACGAATAGTGACTAAGATGATTGAAAAGGTATTAAGCAGAGAGAACATGCTGAAAGCATGTCATCAAGTAGTGTCGAACAAAGGTTCGGCAGGAGTGGATGGTATGTCAGTGATACAGTTATCAGCACACTGGGAGGAAAACCAGAAGAGGATAACAACAGCAGTATGGAAAGGACGCTACGTACCACAAAGCATTTTAGGGGTAGCAATACCCAAGAGCAATGGAAAGACCCGATTGTTGGGAATTCCGACCGTTACAGATCGCTTGTTACAACAAGCAGTACACCAAGTGATCATGCCCCTGTTTGAAGCTGAGTTCAAAGAATTCAGTTACGGATTTCGGCCTAATCGCAACGCCCAACAAGCGGTACTACAAGCTCAACAGTATATCAATGCAGGTCATAGACACATCGTGGATATAGATCTGAAAAGCTTCTTCGACGAAGTGGATCACTGTATTCTGTTGCAACTTTTGTATCGCAAGGTAAAATGTCCCTTGACGCTACGCCTGATCCGCAAATGGTTGAGAGCTCCGATCCAAGTGAACGGAAAACTCATCAAACGAAGGAAAGGCGTGCCACAGGGAAGTCCACTTAGCCCGTTACTGTCCAACATCCTATTGGATGAGTTGGATACAGAATTGGAAAAGCAAGGGCATCTCTATGTACGGTATGCGGATGATTTTAGTGTATACACTAAGAGTAAGCAAGCAGCCCGGAAAGTTGGTAACAGCACGGTTTTGTTCTTAAAGAACAAACTTAAGTTACCGATCAACCGGGAGAAAAGTGGCATTCGCAAACCCGTTCAATTTGAAATACTGGGATACAAGTTTGTACCCACCTATGTCAAAGGAGATAGGGGTAAATACCAATTGGTGGTCAGCGAGAAAAGCTGGGAGAGTCTCAAGCAGCGTCTAAAAGGCCTTACGAGGAAAACGTCTCCGACTACCTTCGACGAACGCATCCGCAAAATGAAAGAAGTGCAAAGGGGTTGGCTAAATTACTTCCGTTTGGCAAGTATAGTAGGCAAACTCAACACGCTCGATAGTTGGGTGCGCAACCGTTTGAGGTATTGTATATGGCATGACTGGAAGAAACCCGAACGGAAAAGGAAAAACCTGATCCGACTGGGAGTTGATTTTGATCATGCGTATGCATGGAGCAGGACGAGGATGGGTGGTTGGGCTGTTGCCCAAAGCCCCATTCTGGTTACTACGATTACTTTGAAAAGGTTGGAACGAAGAGGATATGAATCATTGCTCGATCATTACGCAAAGTTTGCTCCATAACTTTATGAACCGCCGAGTACGAGGCCCGTACGCTCGGTGGTGTGAGAGGCGCACCCCGTTAGTATTTTGCTGATGGGGCCGCCTACTCGATTGGCTGCTGTGCCTTCTCCAATCTTTAGTTCGTCGGTGTCCAAGCTGTCATGAAGTTTTTTAATAAAATCCACCTACACTTTCCCATGTCGTATCAGGGTCTATTGCAAACTCTATCTTTCTTTTAAATCTGTCTTCTTTTATAAATTCGTTCATTACCTCAGTCGCTTTACCTTTGTCCGCAACGTAAAACATAAGTTCTCTGTAATCGTCACGTGTCGTCCTACCAATAAAACAAAATGGTGTCTTTGTAATGAATTTGTCAATTAGGGAGTCCTCCAAACTATTAAACAATGTAGCTTCTGCGTCAACTGGATTGGCTTGACCCCCTATTAATCAGACTTTCGTTACAAGGTTAATAAATAATAGTTCAATACGTCCTAAGTTTGCATTTACAGGAAGCGACCGACGGTGATCTTTATACCGATGGTTAGAGTGGCGGTGCTAAGCTGCCGCTCTTTCTTTTTTAGAAGTTCTGCGAACTTCTGATTGGACAGGAAACTCCCTCAGGCTCTCATTACCCGATAGCTCCCAATAAGGAACTGTGAGTTTAAACACTCTCTTGTTACGCTTGGTCATGACAGATTCAATGGACCCTTGATTGAACAGGTTCCAGAACAATAACGGTGGTAAGCATGCGATAGATCCATGCAGACGAATCCGGTTGTACTTTTCATAGAATCTTTCAATGTTCTCTTCAAGTTGCGCAAGAGTGTAAAAGGTAAATCTGGATAGATGTTCGTCCAGGATGGCATGAAAGCTCTCAATATGTCCATTCTCTTCAGGTGTATACGGATGTGTGAATACTTGTAACAATTGATTTTCAGCAAAGAATTTCTGTACCAATTTGGCAGCAAATTGTGGCCCGTTATCATTTCTCACTTCTACTATCAGTTTCCGATTGAGCATGTCAAGAGGTTGTAAGATGTGTACAATCACATACTCCCAGGCTGCTTTCACCTCTTGTTGTCTGATGTGATAGCCTACATACCGGTACGGCACTGCACGCGTGAATGTATCCAGGATCGTGAAGATATAAGCATCTCTTTGGTATTCTTCCACCCACTGATACTTGATATCCATCTCCAATACTTCAAGCGGACGCGTTGGAAATACTCTCCGGTATCGCACACGTTTCCGGTTACCCGGTTTACGTCTTTGTTGCAACAATCCGTTTTCTTTCATCAACCGATATACTTTTTTGTAACCGATCAGATATCCAAGCAGTAACATCGCCGCAGTCATTCTCTTATAGCCATATTGCAAGTCCGGATCTTTTAGGATTTTCTCCATCTCTTCCACCACTTCTGTGTTTGCACACTCAATGATTTGACCTTGAATCATGCACTGCGTTGTGATCGTCACTTCACGTCCTGGTTTACCACCTGTTGACTGATGGTAATATTGGTTGTGACTGATCTCAGCTATCTGGAGAGTCTTCGACACCTGCAATCCCTGAGCCACATAGGATCTTACCATCGCTTTTTTCTCGCTCAGAGATACTTTTTTTTTATCATCTCCTGCTGCATCTTGATCACCAGATCCTTCTCCGCCATGATCTCCTTGAGCTTCGCATTTTCCTTTTCCAGTCGCCTTACCTCTTTGAGTCTTTCTTTGGTCATACTGTGTTGCAAGCCTGGCTCTCCCATCTCATCATGCTTCTTCTTCCAGTAATAGTAAGTGGCAGGATATAGCCCGTGCTTGTTCAGGGTTTCTTTTACCCCATGGTCCCGTGCCTCTCGGAGAATTCTGACCTTCTCCTCCTTGCTGAATTTGCGTCTTTCCATAGACAAAAGTTACAGTTTTTGATGTGTAACTTAGTCTGATTGTTTAGGGGGCCGAAACATGGATGACCCTCTTCATTTTTCTCCAACGTCTCTACAGTCACCCATAATGAAAAAGGAAAGTCACTTTTGTTGTTATAATTTTTGAAATACTGATTGATTGTCGCAAAACACATTTTTCCATCAATCTGAAATTGTATAACTGAATGCTCCGAATTGTTTATGTTTTCTAATGTTGAACCAACAAGTGTGTCAATTGATTTAGTCTTTGCGAGATTGTCAGATTTATTATTGTTACACGAGAATAATGAACTTAAAAATGTCGCCATAATTATTACTTTCAAAGTTGTCATTGTATGCTCAACGTTTATTAATTGATTATTGTCTAACTATCTCATTTGGGTGTCACGCGGCATTGCAGCCAACAAATAAATATACGCACAGCCCATCTAAAAATGAGCTTGTAAATGAACGATTTAGACCATCGTTTTGAAAATATCCATTGCGCAGAGCCAGAGTTGCGCTTTTTGAATGTACCCCACATGATATGGGCCAGACTTTCTGAAGCCGGTTTTATCGATTTATCCTCCGAAGCTGGCGAAGGAGGATTTCTCCGATTTATCTTCCGAAGCAGACGAAGCGGGATTTCCCCGACTTCGGCTTAACTTTACAGCATGACTACAGTAGATCTCATTATGCCCAAGATGGGCGAAAGTATCATGGAAGCGACAATCCTTAAGTGGGTCAAGAAAGAAGGAGACCCGATTGCTGTCGATGAAACGATCCTCGAAATCGCGACCGATAAAGTAGACTCCGAGATTCCTTCCCCCGTCGCGGGGACAATGGGTAAGATCCTTTTTAAGGAAAATGATGTCGTACCTATCGGAACTGTCATTGCGCAAATCCAGGTCGCAGGTGACGCGGCAAAGCCAAAACCGACACCCGCAGTTCAGGACAAAGCCCTTGTCAAAGAGGAAACTTCTCCTGCACCGGTTCCTGCCCAAAACAGATCCTCAAATGGACAACCAGCTTCTCCAGCCCCGCCTCCTCCCCGGGTGGCACAACCGGTTGCAGCCATTAATGCTCCGGTGTCAAGGACGAGTCAAAACAGGTTCTACTCGCCGCTTGTACGCAATATTGCTCAACAGGAAGGTATCAGTACGAGAGAATTGGATACCGTTCCGGGTACAGGTCTGGATGGACGTGTTACGAAAAATGATCTTCTTGCCTACGTCAGTTCAAGAGGATCAGCACCTGAACAACAACCTGCGGTTCCTGTAGCACCTACGATTACTCCATCTATACCTGTGTCTCAACCAGTGGATATGGCACAACCAGTCACTGCAATTCCGACGACACAAGGCGACAATGTTGAGATCATCGAGATGGATCGCATGCGACAGCTCATTGCAGACCATATGGTGCGCTCCAAACATACTGCTCCGCATGTGACTTCTTTTGTCGAAGTGGATGTCACATCATTGGTGCAATGGCGTGAAAAAATCAAAGATGATTTTCAAAAGCAATACGGCCAGAAAATTACGTTCACACCGATCTTTATTGAAGCCGTCGTACGTGCCATCCGCGACTTCCCGATGATCAATATCTCTGTAGACGGTACGCGCATCATCAGGAAAAAAGATATCCATATCGGTATGGCGGCGGCGCTTCCAAGTGGAAATCTCATCGTCCCGGTGATCCGGAATGCAGACTATATGAATCTCATGGGTCTGACTAAAACAGTCAACGATCTCGCTGAGCGCGCCCGGAAGAATCAACTCAAACCGGACGAAATACAGGGAGGCACATTTACTTTGACCAATGTTGGGACATTCGGAAATGTGATGGGTACTCCGATCATTAATCAACCGCAAGTAGCAATCCTGGCGACAGGAGCAATCCGGAAGAAACCTGCGGTGATCGAAACCAAACAGGGAGATATAATCGCCATCAGGCATATGATGTTTCTTTCACTTTCTTATGACCACCGCGTGGTAGATGGCGCATTAGGTGGATCATTTCTGCGACGTGTTGCCGATTATCTGGAAGGCTTTGATCCGGAACGGCCCCTTTGATTGCAACGCATCACATATTGCTTCATCTTCTGACTATGCGTTATGTTCTTGTTACCTCTCTTGCGTTTGGACTGTGCATGAGTGTCATTGGCCAATCTGCTTCACGTCTCATCAAAGAAGGTGACAGATATTTCGAACATGGCAAGTATCGCTCAGCACTTCAATATTACAGGCAAGGGGGAAATACACAGACATGGGATAGCGATATTAAACTGCGTGCTGCGATCTGTCAATATGAAATCAATGAAATAGATGGTGCAATACCCTTGCTCGCTGACCTGGTGCAGGCGGGCAAGACGCATCCGTACGTGTTCCTCTATCTCGCACGCTGCTATCATCATAAGAATCATTTTGTTCATGCAGTCAATTTCTACAAACAATTTCTCCGGAAGTTTCACGATACCACACCGTTACGTGAATGGGTGAAAGATGAGATTGTGCGCTGTGCCAACGGGATCAGCCAGCGTTACGCTACCGAGCGCGCGTATGTAGAGAATATGGGAGCCGCGATCAATTCCTTCGGTGATGATTTTGCACCAGTGCCAAGCCCGAATTACCAGGAGCGCCTCTACTTTACTTCTGCCAGGGAGGACAGCGAAGGAGGTTTGCTTGCGCAGAACGGCACTGCCGATCCCAAGTATGGATCATATCGATCCGATATCTATTATACAGAACATGACAATGGGATATGGCGTTCTGCAACTCCTCTTGACCATGTATTGAACAGCAGGCTCAGTGAGGAGATACTTTGTTTCAGCAGTGATGGTCAACAGATGTATTACCGGAGAAGTCGAACTGAGGATGCGGGTGATCTCATGATTGATACATTCTCGGTAGCGTCGCGGGTCAATGCGAAAGGAACGGTGCTTGGCCCTTTTCAGCCTCGTCTGGGAGACCAGGATTTGTTTTTTTACAACGATACGATCATGTTCTTTTCATCTGACAGAACAGGAGGATATGGAGGGTATGACATCTATTATTCAGTAAAACGGAAAGGACGTTGGCGCGAAGCGGTCAATCTTGGAACTACCATCAATTCTTTTTATCACGAAGTATCGCCGTTCCTCGCCCGCAATGGCCGGCTCTTGTTTTTTAGCAGTAATCGCCTGGAGAGTATTGGCGGCCTGGATATTTTCACAGCTGCATTTGACGATGCTTCTGCAATGTGGGCACCTGTCAGCAACATGGGTGTTCCAATTAATTCGGCAGGAGATGACTCGGATTTCTGGTTGGCTGCCGATGGATTAAAGGCTTACCTGTCGTCTGATCGCAAGACAGGTTATGGTGAACGGGATTTATATTCTGCCTATTTCAAAGATCAGGTCCGTGAGCAACTCGCATTGTCGGTACCGATTACATTTGTCCAGCTTGAAACTCCTGTGGATGAGAACACCGAAGTGCAATTGTCAGGAGGTAGACAGGAGATCAGGGAATATGTGATCAGTGACTTATGGTATGAGCAAAACGATCTTGTGATTACTCCTCAGAATATTAAAAAACTTGAAGTACTCACCAACCTGCTGCTGATTTATCCCACTTTGAAGATCGATCTGATTGGCCATAATGTTCCATCCGGCCCCAGGAGCTATGACCTGTTTTTCTCTGTAAAAAAATCTGAACAGGTTGCTCAATTCCTGATAAGAAAAGGTGTTACTACTGATCGTCTTTATATCAAAGGATGTGGCACGTACTATCCGGTTGCAAAAGGAAGTGATCAGATATTGGATAATCCGGCAGTAGATCGCCTGAACAGGCGTATTGAGGTGCATATCTATGATACGGAAGATCAACCAGTATCTCTTGTCATGGAGGAACCGATGATCCCGGAAAGTCTGCGTGATCCTCGTGGTATACGCTTTGATACGCTCCAGAAGCAATTGGTATATCGCGTGCAAATCGCAAGCGTCGGTCAATTACTTCAACACAATGTCTTTGATGAATATGCGGATGCGATGGTTGAATATGATTCACGTAGCAGGATGTATCAATATCTTATTGGGATGGAAACTATGTTCAAAAATGCTGCCGTCCTCCGAGATGCCTTGCGCAGGCAGGGATTTACGGATGCATTTGTCATGCCTTATATCAAAGGGAAGCGTATTTCACGGGAAGAGATTCACATCTATGCAGGACAGTATCCGGATTTATTGAATTTTATGGAATAGGAATAAGGGATCAAGGGGATCAATCTCCTTTCGCTAAAGCTCAAAGGGATTGAAAGGATCAAGGGATCAAGGGGAGTATTCGGTTATTGCTAATGATATTCCAATTCAATTGATTTTCCTTTGATCCCTTTAGCCTCCGTAAGGAGGGTAATCCCTTGATCCCTTGATCCGTTTTTAAAAATGCGTCCACCCCTGAGCTGTCAGTCGATGCAGTTGTCCGCCTGATGTCTGTAGCATGATGCCTTGATCTTTTGCGACGATCTCACCAATCAGATACACTCCTGGCATCACCCGCAGTTTTTCAAGATCATCCGGACGCGCAGTAAATAGCAGCTCATAATCTTCACCACCGCTCAGTGCACAGGTGGTTGGATCCATTTGAAATTTCAACGCCATCAATTCAGCATCTTCACGGATTGGGATTTGGGCTTCGTCAAGGCGTGCACCTGTCCCCGATTGTTTGCAGATGTGCATGAGATCGGAAGAAAGTCCATCAGAAATATCAATCATAGCGGTTGGAAGGAGCTGGTATTGTGCAAAGATTTCGATCATGTCCTTCCGTGCTTCCGGTTTGAGTTGTCGGCCGATGAGGTAATCCTGACCTTCGAGATCAGGCTGGATTTTAGGATGAGCTATGAACAGTTGTTTCTCGCGCTCAAGTATCTGGAGTCCGAGGTACGCAGCCCCCAGATCACCGCTGACACAAATGAGATCTCCCGGTGTTGCACCTTTGCGATAAACGATTTTGTCTTTTGCGGCTCTTCCGATTGCTGTGACACTGATCACAAGACCTTTCCCGGAAGAACAGGTGTCGCCTCCGGCCAGATCGACTTTATATGTTTCGCATGCAACACGAATCCCTGCATAGAGTTCTTCTATTGCTTCCACCGAAAACCTGTTTGAGATACCGACAGAGACGAAGACCTGCTCCGCGTGTCCGTTCATCGCATAGATATCCGAGAGATTGACGATGATCGATTTGTATCCCAGATGCTTGAGTGGATGATATGCAAGATCGAAATGAATGCCTTCGATGAGCATGTCTGTAGTGACCAGAATTGCTTCAACTCCATCATTGAGTACGGCAGCATCATCACCAACACCTTTGAGTGTATTGTGATGATAGAGAGGCCAGTCCTGGGTGAGACGATCGATGAGACCGAATTCTCCAAGCGTCCCTATTTCTGTTCTTTTAGTCTCTGACATTTTGTTGAGTACTTGGGTTTATAGTTATTAGTTCAAAGTTCAAATGTTCAGAGTTCGATGTTTAAACTTGCTATTGGCTTTTAGCTTTTGGCCGTTAGCGGTTTGCTTTCTTAAATTTGATTTAAGATTATTGCTCAGCGTTCTTTTTCTTCTCTCACATTCTCACATTCTCACACACATCACCCATCATCCATCACCCATCATTCATCACCCATCATCCATCACCCATCATTCATCACCCATCACCCATCACCCATCACCCATCATCCATCACCCATCACCCATCATCCATCACCCATCACCCATAATGGTTCCTCCGGAGGAGAGCAATGTAGCGTGAGTTCCTGGTGAGTTCCGGGATGTACAAATGTGATCTCCGCACAATGCAGATAAATCGTCCTCTCCTTATTAGATCTGCGTGCACCGTATTTTACATCGTCTTTGATCGGAAAACCAGCTGCAGAAAGTTGTGCCCTGATCTGGTGAAAATATCCGGTGTGTGTAGTCACCTCCAATAAATCATAATTATCCAGCTTTGCGAGTATGCGATACTCGAGTATGGCTTTTTGAGATGCATCACCTTCTGTATCTGCAGTGGAAATAACGCTTTTATTGCCGCGCTTGACAAGGCTGTGTTCCAGGATCCCCGTCAGAGGTGTGATGCCAGGTGAGACGATAGCTAGATATTTCTTTGTGATCGTACGCGCCTTCCACTGTGCCGAGAGATGGGCAGAAGCAGCTTGTGTTTTGGCAAAGAAGACGATACCACTACATGGCCTGTCGAGCCTGTGGACTACATAGAGATCTCTTTTAGAATAAGCCTGTGCAAGTTTGTGCAGACTGGCATCACCGGACTTGTCGTCCTGTGTCGGCATACCACCGGGCTTGTTGAACGCGATCAGTTGATGATCGTTGTGCAAGACGAGATCGCTGATGCGCATAGGTATCAATGGATCTCTTCATAGTCTGTGAAGTCATCATCCTTCTTTTCTTTATTGATACGTCCTATCTTATGATCCTTCAAAAGTGGAGGACCAGCAAATAAACGGTATCCGAGGTAAACGATGAGGATGAAGATGAGCAACTTGATCATTGAATAAGGAATTGGACCAAAGATACATAAAGTGGGCAGGCTTCTGAAAGCAGTCCAGAGAACGACCAACCAGTACCAAGTACCGTATTCCCCGCGGACGTTTTTATTACCTTTGGACCCTGCCCAAGGCAGGCAGGATTCTCAATTCAACCTTACACAAAAAGAATTCATGAGTTTATACAAAAAGCTTACGGCCATTGCAGGATGGACTGTGTTCGCTATTGCAATGATCGTGTACTTTTTTTCCGCCGAACGCACCGGAAGTCTTTGGGATTGCGGAGAGTTTATTCTCGGTGCATATAAGCTACAGGTTGTGCACCCACCAGGCGCTCCTCTCTTTCTGATCGTTGGTAGGCTTTTCACATGGCTTGCTGAATTTTTCTCGGACAATCCTGCGGACATCGCGTTTTCGGTCAATCTGATGTCGGGGATGTTCACCGCCTTTGCTGCTGCCTTCGTAGCATGGACGACAATGATCATGTCACGCATGGCATTCGTTGGAAGAGAAATCTCTCATTTGACAAAGGACCAGGAGATCGTCGTCGTATTTGCGGGTGTGGTTGCAGGTCTTGCAACTGCCTTTTGTTCCTCCATCTGGTTTTCAGCAGTAGAGGGTGAGGTATATGCCATGTCTACCTTTTTCACTGCAATGACCGTGTGGGCGATTGTAAAATGGTATGGGCTTCCGGATGACTCAAAAGCCGATCGCTGGCTCATCTTCGCGATCTATTCAGGAGGATTGTCAATCGGCGTGCACTTATTGAGTTTATTGACTTTTCCGGCGATGGGTTTGCTGTATTATTTGAAAAAGCATGATAAGCCCAAATTCCTTGGAGCAATCATTGCAACGGGCATCGGTGCGTTGGCGATCCCGTTGATTCAGAAACTGGTGATCGTCGGTATTCCGATTCTTTGGGCAAACATGGAACTCCTTATGGTCAATAGCTTCGGTCTACCATTCCATTCGGGACTCTTTCCTACATTATTGATCATCGCGGCTGTGATAGTATTTGGATTGCGTTGGGCGCATCGCCACGAAAACGGATTCGTACAGCGTATTGTGATTGCCGCGATGATGCTTGTCATTTCGTTCTCTGCAATTGGTATTGTGCTCATTCGCGCAAATGCTGACACACCGATCAATATGAACGCTCCGAGTGATGTGATGAGATTGATCCCATATCTCAACCGTGAGCAATATGGAGAACGCGCTCTCTTCAGAGGACCGCACTTCGAAGCCTCGCCGGTAGATATCAAAAAAAAGGAACGTTATGGCCAGGTAGGAGACAGATATGAGGTTGTAGATCACCAGATATCTTATATCTATGATGATAAAGACAAGATGTTGCTGCCACGTATTTCACACAATGATCAGAACCGTGTGCAACTGCATCGCATGTGGATGGGAGATGCAAACAGGCCACCGGATATGGCGTACAATCTCAGCTTCCTTTTCCGCTACCAGATCGGATGGATGTATATCCGCTATTTCATGTGGAATTTTGCAGGCCGGCAGAATGGCGAACAAGGCTATTACCCATGGGACCCGAAATCGGGGCATTGGTATACGGGCATTCCTTTCTTCGACGGTTTCAGACTATACAATCAAAGTGAGCTGCCGGAGACGATGAAAAAAGACCAGGCGAGGAACAGGTATTTTTTACTCCCATTCATTTTCGGATTTATTGGATTTTTCTGGCACCTGCAACGCAGACGCAAGGACTGGCTCGGACTCATGGTGGCATTTTTATTTACAGGGCTTGGTATTATTTTTTATACAAATCAACCTCCGAACGAACCACGTGAGAGGGACTATGTGCTCGTTGGTTCATTCTTCATCTTCTGCATCTGGATAGGTATGGCGGTGCCTGCGATGTATGAGTTTTTGAAAAGGAAATTGACAACAATGAATCCGGGTATGCTTGGGATACTGACAGGAGTGATAGTATTGATTGCACCAGTCGTCATGGGCTTTCAGAATTTTGACGATCACAGCCGGATGCATCATGCCGGTGCACGGGACTATGCATCGAACTTTCTTGAGTCTTGTGATCCGAATGCGATCATCTTTACCTACGGAGACAACGACACATATCCATTGTGGTATGCGCAGGAGGTGGAAGGCATTCGTACAGATGTACGTGTCATTAATCTAAGCCTTATCGCTGTCGATTGGTATATCAATGGCCTGCGGAAAAAAGTGAATAATTCACCAGAAATCAAGTTTTCCATTCCTGCTGATGCATATCGTGGAGATGCGCGCAATGCCCTCTATCCGTTGCAAAATTCCACGGAAGAAATGCCACTCACACGTGCCTTGAAAATCATGGGGGAAAATCACCCGGTATCAGCAGGTTCACAATCATTTCCAAGCTATCTTCCTTCTACCAATCTGTATATCCCTGTGGAGCCTCAGCGTGCTATCCAGAGTGGATGGGTATCAGCATCGGATACAGCGAATATGGTCTCCAAAATCCCGGTACTGCTGTCGTCGAGATATATCACCAAGGATGAACTTGCCGTATTGGATATCATTATGAGTAATATTTATGATCGTCCGGTCTACTTTTCGGTCACCTGCAAGGATGATAAGCTTATGGGCATGCAGGACTATACGCAGCTTGAAGGGTTAGGTCTGAAGATTATACCGATCAAGACTCCCAGTAACAAGAATTTCTTCATCTACGGCAGCGGTCGCATGGATGTAGACAAAGTCTATGACCGCGTGATGAATAAATGGAGGTGGGGCAACTTTGACAAGCGACGTTTGTTTGTGGATAACAGTTATGGTGCAAGTATTCAGGCGATGAAGATGATTATCTGGCGCGCGACGCAGGAGCTGCTACGTGCTGGTGATAAGGAACGTGCAATCGCGTTGACGGATAAATTCTTTGCGGCGTTTCCGCATATGAATTTCCCCTATGACGCGCGTACGCTCATTCACATCAATTTCTATGTCCAGGCAGAAGCGAAGGATAAAGCCAAAGAACACCTGGCGATTCTCGCACCTGAATTGGCAGACTGGATGGAATTTTTTGAATCCATTGATCCTGAAGACAGAGAGGCGGGATTCCAATCCGACTACCAGCAGACGTTGAGTGCAATCCAGGAAGTGTTGCGGATAGCCAATGAAATCGGCGATGAAGCCTTCAAAACTCAGATGCAGGAGATACTGGGAGCCTATTCATCACAGAATCTGATAAACTAAAGCTCATGGCAGACAAACATGTAATTTCAATAGGTTGCGATCATGCCGGCTTCGACACGAAAGTGAAGATCGTTGGATATCTGCAGTCGCAAGGCTATCCGGTGATAGATCATGGAACATTCTCCAATGAATCCGTGGACTATCCCGATTTTATCCATCCGGTGGCGGAAGATATTGAATCCGGTGAGGCTGCGTTCGGTATTATCCTTTGTGGAAGCGGAAATGGTTCGGCGATGACTGCAAACAAGCACCAGGATATACGTGCTGCTTTGTGTTGGACGGAGGAAATCGCCGCGCTTGCAAGACAACATAATAATGCAAATGTCATATCTATCCCAGCCCGATTTGTTTCGATCGACCTTGCCGTAAAAATGACAGAGATATTCCTGCATACAGATTTTGATGGAGGACGACATGTCCGTCGCGTGCATAAAATTTCCTGTACACCTGTTCAATAATTCACATTCATTCTCATATCTATTCAATTTTCTCATGAAGACATTTTTTTTCGCTACCCTGTGCTGCATCGCTTTGAATATACAGGCGCAATATGCACCACCACCGGTTGATCACGCTTCGTCATTGGCCTCTTTGATTACAGGAGATGAAATTTCACGTCACCTCCATGTCCTTGCATCAGCGGCATTCGAAGGGAGGGAGACGGGTACACCAGGAAATGCGAAAGCCGCGCAATATATCTCTGATCAGTTCATAGCAGCCGGAATACCACCGGTGGAATCTGTAGACGGATACTTTCAACAGGTCATCTTTAGCAAAGTCTCCTTGCAGGACATGAGTCTCAATATCAATGGTACAGAGTATGCACATTTGAAAGATTTCATTATCCCTGCTACTTCGATGCCGGCTGACGAGATTGCATTTGATAGCGATGAGATTGTATTTCTCGGATATGGTATCGATGATCCGGTATACAGTGACTACGCCGAGAAAGTATTTGAAGGAAAAGCAATTCTGATTTATAAAGGAGAGCCGGTCGATACAGATGGCAAAAGCTGGATTACAGGCAATACGCAATTATCCGAATGGTCAAAAGACCTTGACAAAAAACTCCGTGCGGCAGCAGCGCATCGTGTGGCATTGGTGTATGTCATTGAAGATCAGTTTCGGGCTAAAGTATCTGAAGAACGCATGTCTATTCTTGGAGGTAGGACAATCATGGGTATTCCTGATGTGCAAAATTCAGAGTATGTGCCACATGTGTTGATCTCGTCGAATATTGCAGGAGTATTGATGGGTAGCAAAAGTGAGAA
Organism: Saprospiraceae bacterium; assembly: GCA_035292505.1. Taxonomy (GTDB): domain Bacteria; phylum Bacteroidota; class Bacteroidia; order Chitinophagales; family Saprospiraceae; genus DATDQA01. The sequence goes on from DATDQA010000255.1 coordinate 17,408, forward strand.
AGTGATCAAGACACGTGATAAAATCCGTGCCAGGGGAAAACCGAAAACAGTCAAAATCCCTGTTCAGACAAGACTCCACGCACAGCGATCAATAGATAGCACACCCGGGGCGAATGTCCTTGGATATATCGAGGGGGTAGACTCCCTGTTGAAAGATCAGGTCATCGTCATCAGCGCCCATTATGATCACCTGGGCAAACGTGGCGACGATATCTTCTATGGTGCAGACGACAATGGCAGCGGGACATCCGGAGTCATCGCAATCGCAAGTGCATTTGCAGAAGCAAAAAGGAAAGGTGTGGGTCCACGCCGGAGTGTGCTCTGTTTGCTCGTCACCGGTGAAGAGAAAGGACTCCTGGGTTCAGAGTACTATTCCGAATTTCCCGTCTTCCCTCTGAAAAACACCGTAGCAGACATCAATATCGATATGATTGGACGTATGGATGACAAACACAGTGATCCGCACTATACATATGTCATCGGTGCCGATCGTCTGAGTTCAGAACTTCATGAGATCAATGAAGCTGTCAATGAAAAATACACGCAACTACAACTCGACTATACCTACAATGCAGAAAGTGATCCCAACAGATTTTATTACAGGTCAGATCATTACAACTTTGCAAAACATGGCATTCCGGCAATCTTTTATTTCTCCGGTGTACACGAAGACTATCACAGACCTACCGATACTGTGGATAAGATCATGTTTGATAAGGCAGCGAATATCGCCCGTCTTGCTTTTCATACTGCCTGGGAGCTGGCCAATCGGGATGCACGGATTAAAGTTGATAGGTCATGATTGATTTATTATTTTATTATTTTATTATTCAATAAATCAATAATCAATAATCATACGTGACCTCCATATCGCCGTCCACAGGATGTGACTGGCATGTCAGGATAAACCCATCCGCGACTTCCAGATCACTGAGAGCAAAGCATTGGTCCATGTGCACTTTACCTGTAATGAGCTTAGCCATACAGGTAGCGCAGGTGCCGCTCGTACAGGAGTAAGGAGGGTCATATCCCGCATCCTGCAAGGTTTCAAGGATCGTATGCTCTTTGATCGTTGTTTCAATACGCTGGCCACGAAGATGCGCGATGAGTTTATGAGTTCCGCTGACTGTGACCTCATGCTTCACTTCTTCTACGGCAACAGGAGAAAAGAACTCTGCGTGGATTTGTTCCTTGGGTACTCCCATCGCAAGGAGTGTATCCCGGATATTGATGATCATCTCACCCGGCCCACAAATGTGATAAACCGCAGGAAGACTGTGATGAGGATATCTCTCTAAAAACTCAAAGACTTTTGCATTATCAATACGACCCTTTTCTCCAAGCCATGACAGTTTTTTCTTTCCAAACAAGCTTCCCAGCGATCCACTTCCTGTCCGGCTCAGAATATAATCGACAGTCAGTTGACCTGAATATTGACTTACCGCGTTATCCAGCCAGGATTTGAAAATGATGGAATCCTGGTCACGATTGCCATAGTAGAGATGGATGGTGCAAAGTGGTTCTTCTTCCAGAAGAAGACGGATCTGAGACATGAGAGGCGTGATCCCTGATCCTGCTGCAAAGAAGTAATATACCCGTCGTCGTTCAGGATCTGCCTTGAGAATAAATCTTCCTTCCGGAGGCATGACATCAACGACATCTCCTTCACGGCATTTGTTTAGAATATGTGATGACACCAGGCCTTCATCTACCAGTTTGATCGTGACTCCCCACTTGCCTTCTGCAGGACTCGTGCAAAGAGAGTATGCACGCCGGTATTCTTCACCATTGATCATGAATCGGAGACTGAGGTGTTGTCCGGCGGCATATTGAAATGTCTCCTGTAGAGAGGGTGGAATATCAAAGAATAGTGTCACCGCATCTTTCGTCTCCTGAACGCGTGCGAGGATTTTTAAACTATGAAATGTTGTGTCTCTGGCCATCGCAACTTCCGGTGGTTATTTTTGTACGCGTACAGTTCAAAGGGGGGGGAATGTAATCCCACCCCTCGACGTATCCCGGGAGGCGGGAGATTCCTGCCCGACCTGGTCAGGCGCGTATTCTCCTGTCGGATAAAAAGCCGTCAAAGATACATTCCATGTGGGATGACTTAAAATACCTGATTGCCTATCTCTCACCAATGGCTGCGGCCGTCGGGTTGTATCTCGGTGGCATCTGGTCTCCAGGTGCAGTATATATTGGGTTTATGGTCATACCACTTCTGGAGCTTGTGCTGCCGGCACGTAAGGACAATGTCCCCATAAGAGAGGAAACGCACAGAAATACAATGAAACATTTTGATTGGTTGCTGTATTTCCATCTGCCGATCGTCTATGGACTCGTTGTGTATTTCGTGTATCGGGTTGGCTTTACAAAATTGCATATATGGGAACTCATCGGGATGACGATGAATATGGGTGTAATTCTCGGAAGCTATGGGATTAACGTCGCGCACGAGCTTGGACATCGGGCGGATAAAGTCAGCGCCTGGATTGCACGGTTATTACTTGTTCCATCCCTGTACACCCACTTCACCATCGAACATAACTACGGACACCATCGTCATGTCGGTACGTATGAAGATCCGGCGACAGCGAGACTCGGTGAATCGATCTATGCCTTTTGGTGGCGCAGCGTCATTGGTTCATTTCTGAATGCCTGGCGTCTCGAAAGAGAGCGGCTTTTAAGATCAGGAAAAGCCTTTATCGGGTTATCGAATCAACTTATCTTGGGTGTCGGGTTACAATTGCTTTATCTGATTGTAATCGTGATATGGGCCGGCTGGATTGCCTTGCTTGTGGTATTGCTTGCGGCCATGATGGGATTCCTGCTGCTTGAGACTGTGAATTATATCGAGCATTACGGGTTAGTGCGAAAGAAATTGCCGTCCGGTCATTATGAAACTGTGGGAGCGATCCACTCATGGAATTCGAATCATGAGTTAGGTCGCATTTTCCTATACGAGCTTACACGGCACGCGGATCATCATTATCGTACAAGTCGGCATTATCAGATCCTTCGTCATCTTGAAGGTGCACCTCAATTGCCTGCCGGGTATCCCGGGTCGATGATGTTGTCATTAGTGCCAGGGATGTGGAGAAGGGTGATGGACAAAAGAATTAAAGTCAAAATGTAAAATGCAAAAGTCAAAATGTGAGTCTGCTCTGAAAACGGCTAAATCCTTGAAATAGCCACGAAGGCACAAAGTCACTAAAGATTTTTGCCCTGGTTATCAATATGTTCTGAATTCATTTCTTAGTGTCTTCGTGCCTTTGTGGCAAAAATTGACTTTTCGGAGCAGAATCAAATGTAAAAGTGAAGAGCTGCTTAATGCCATTAATGCCTTTTGACTTTTGCATTTTATATTTTACATTTTGCCTTTCTTTTTCCACCCGTTTCACTATTCCTCCTTTCGTACCCCCATATGCAGCACCCAGTACTCACCTACATGTGCCGCGCCTATTTCCCTGAATTTAGGATTCATCAGTATACTGCAATGTGTCGGGCTCTCTTGCCAGTCCTCAATCACCTCTGCAATCCTCATTTGTCCGCGTGCCAGATTTTCGCCTATTGTCCGCCAGGGATAGCCAACCTTATTCACGCGTTCCCCAAGATCCATACCACCATATGAGAAATGTTCAAGGAACTGATAGCGCACCATCTGTTGTGCATGGAGTGTCGCGGAGATCTCGAGCTTTGGATGCCATTTCACTGTGCCAACAGGAGGCATATACTGACCCTCGCAGATGCATCCCGCACTGCGCACTTCATTGACTTGCTCAATAAATGCAAGCGCAAAAACTGCATTGGTGTTCGCATCAGAGATTCCTGGGAGAATAAGAAGCAGAATGATGGAAAGCATACGGGCAAAAACGCAGGACTGTATGACATAGTGTTTTAAAGCCATGAAAAAAATTGGATTAATGTATGGCAGCATCCTTCGACTCTCTCTCTTCATGTTGCAGATCGCTCAGGGCAATCGGGGGAATGGCGGAATGTCAGAATGGAGGAAAGGCGGAATGGTAAAAGGGATGAGAGCCCGCTGGAACGAGAGTTAATACTGCCAGTTGATCAGATCGGGCGGAGGTAGTGATCAAAGAATCAACTGTGGAAGGCGATGTTTCAATCATAGTTAACAAGCGCTACCAGGCCTTTGTGACGGCGAGCAGCAAATAGCCATCTTCAAAAAACCGTACTTTTGAAACAAGCCTAGTCAATACACATCATGCAATTAGTTGAATCATACCCTCCTGTACAAACCCCGATCCTGAAATACCAGTACAAATCGCTTGAAAAGGTGCCTGTCAAAATCTGGCGGGGTGCACGCGAAGGCTGTGATCATATCGCAAAGTCTATCGCTCTTGCAATCCAGCAAAAACAGCAGGAAGGAGAACATATCGTCCTGGGACTCGCCACGGGTTCCAGTCCAATCCCGGTATACAACGAACTAGTGCGTATGCATCGGGAAGAAGGCCTCAGCTTTCATAATGTGGTCACCTTTAACCTGGATGAGTATTATCCAATGAATCCTGAGTCGCAGCAAAGCTATGTTCATTTCATGCGTGAGTACCTGTTTGATCATGTCGATATTCCAAGGGAAAATATTCATATCCCCGATGGCACAGTCCCACTTGAGAAAGTAGATTCTTTCTGTAAAAAATACGAAAAGCTCATCGCTCAATACGGCGGTATCGATATCCAGATCCTCGGTATCGGCCGGAGTGGTCACATTGGTTTTAATGAACCAGGTTCCTGGGAGGACTCACGTACACGGATGATTCGTCTGGACCAGGTCACGCGTCGTGATGCGGTGCGCGATTTTCTCAGAGAAGAGCATGTACCGTATAGGGCAATCACAATGGGTATTGGTACCATTATGCAGGCGCGCACGGTATACCTGATGGCCTGGGGTAGTCATAAGGCAACTATTCTCAAGGAAGCGGTTGAAGGTGAATTCAGTACCTCTGTGCCCGCTTCGTATCTGCAGAAGCATCCAAATCTGAAAGTCTATATCGATATTCCGGCATCGGAGGAACTTACACGGGTCCGCACTCCATGGCTGGTTGGCTTGTGCAACTGGAATGAAGACCTCGTGTGTCGCGCAGTGGTATGGCTTTCGCAAAAAACAAACAAACCAATTCTGAAACTCACCGACGACGATTACAATTCACATCATCTCAGTGATATGCTTGTAGACTTCGACGATGCGTATAATATTAATATCAGAATCTTCAATCGCTTGCAGCATACCATCACGGGTTGGCCTGGAGGAAAGCCTGATGCTGATGATAGTCATCGCCCTGAACGCAAGATGCCTAAGCACAAACGCGTATTGATCTTTAGTCCCCATCCCGATGATGATGTCATCTCGATGGGGGGTACATTCATGCGTCTTGTAGAACAAGGACATGATGTGCACGTGGCATATCAGACATCTGGAAACCTCGCAGTACATGATCATGATGCCTTGCGTTATGTGGAATGCATGCAGGAATTCCTGACGATGACCAGGCCTTCTGCGAATGGTGAGTCGTGTCATAAGATCATCGACTTCCTTCGCGACAAAAAGCAGGGAGATGTCGATTCACCCGAAGTACGTATGATCAAAGGTATCATCCGGCGTGGAGAAGCACGGGCTGCGGCGAGGTTCTGCGGTGTACCGGTTGATCGGATTCACTTTATCGACATGCCTTTCTATGAGACTGGAAGGACACGCAAGCTTCCACTGTCTGAGACAGATATCAGTCTGATCGAAAACCTGATTAAAACGATTAAACCACATCAGATCTATGCTGCCGGTGATCTCGCTGATCCGCATGGTACACATCGGGTATGTCTTGATGCAATTCTCACAGCGCTGGAAGGACTTGAAAGTGAATCATGGATGAAGGACTGTTGGTTATGGCTCTATCGGGGGGCCTGGCATGAATGGCCGGTAGATGAAATTGAAATGGCGGTTCCGATCAGCCCGAAACAGCTGGATAAAAAGCGTAGTGCGATTTTCATGCATCAGAGTCAGAAAGACAGTGCTCCCTTCCCCGGTGACGACAGCCGTGAATTCTGGCAACGCGCAGAAGACCGCAACCGGGAGACCGCGAGAATATATCGGCAGGTAGGACTTGCTGAATATGAGGCACTGGAGGCATTTAGGAGGTGGAAAGGGTGAAGAAGTGTGAGAATGTGTCCAAAGGACTCCTTGGGAGAGAAAGCGAGACGAGAGAAAAACTCAAACTCAAACTCAAACGCAAGAGCAAGTTCAATTGCAAGAAAACGTAAGCCCTGAAGGGGGCGTTAAAAAATTCAAACGCAAACACAACCTCTAAACCTCTCAACCAATAAACCTCTCAACCAATAAACCTCTCAACCACTTTCTCAATGATTCCAAAGAGAAAAAAGAAACCACCCATCCACGAAGAGCTTGAAGGCTTCGACATCAATGTCAACTCACTTGGTGAGCTGGAGAGTACTCTCGATATCGATAAAATCAATGAGTTTCTGAATAAGAATCTTGAAGACAAGAAGCTGCCGGACGAGGATGTTTTTGAAGAGGATGCTGAAGGAGAAGAAGAAGATGATGTTCTTGAAAAGGATTTGATGGAATATGAAAAATTTGAGGGTGATGAGGATGTGAAAGAAGAATAAAGATTTGAGTTGATTATTCAATTAATAGTTTCTTCGGCAATCATCCGCCAAGGACGCGTTACTGAGTCCTTTAGGAGAGGCCGCGAACAACTACAAGGTCTAACTCTGCTTTGGAAAGGGAAGCAATGCAATAAGTTATCCGCACGTTTTTTAGCTGTCGCAAAATGTGATATCCCGATCCTTCAGCTAAGCTTGCAACAGGTGTTGTCACGAAGTTTTATTTTTATTTAGTGGATAATCTGCGAAACCATACAAGGGATCTCACGATATGAAATACCCCATGTCTTCCTCAGCCTTTTAACCGCCGAAGCCTGCCTGAGACGGCAGTCAGGCATAGCGTCCGTCTGTCGCGGGCCGATGCTGTAGTAGCCAGCGCTCTGGCGCATGCACCCGAAGCTTCGTCCTGCGCCAAAGGCTATGGCCGTCCGCGCGCCGCCGTAGTTCTAGTCGCTTGTGCTCCATAGTTTCAGCAACGGAGCGCGGAGGAGCACGGCGTCAGAAGAGGAGCGAGGAAATCGCCTCGTTCTTATTTTTTCTACCTTAGCCGCTCTCACCCATCATTCTCATCCCTGCGACATTAAAAATTTATCTTTGGCAAGTCAGCATTGCATAACGCTGTCTGCCAAAATTTTTCGAAAGCCGAGGTCATGTCATACATCCTGAAACCGATCTGTACAGGGATTTTCTGTCTATTCTGCATCTTCTCCTATGGGCAGTTCGCTTTCTTGTATGAGGGTCCGGATACTCTGTATGTAGATGAAACCTGTACGGCAATTCTGGATTGGGGACATCCTGAGACTCCAGATGTGTTCCCAACCATGCCAGGACAGGTGATCATTAGTTGGATGATTTACTCTATCAGCGGCGGTTATTCTATTTATGACCCAGTGCCTGCAGGAGAAACTGTTACGGTGTTTTACCAGGCACGTGATAATATGGGGCATATTGCCTTGTTTGGTTTCAATATTGTCTTCACGGATCATACGCCTCCGGAATTTGATCAGGAAACGCTTCCTGATGACATCACCGTGACATGTGCCGGCGAAATACCCCTGCCGACGATCACATTCACCGACAATTGCGATTCGGATAGCACGATGACTGAACTTTCATTCCAGGAGTCCGGTGATGCTGAAGTCTGTGCCGGGGGAATGCTCTTGCGGACATGGACAATCACGGATGCTTTTGGTAATACTGCATCCCATGTGCAGGAAATCACGGTTCTCCCTGATACTTCAAGTCCGGTTATTACGGGAATACCAATCGATGGATCAGCACAATGTGGGGATGCGATGACAGAATACACCGCATGGATTGCTGCACAGCGTGCAATATTCATGGCGGACGATATTGGATGCGGGATCACAGCATTGACAGATAATGCACCTCCGGCCTCAGTCTTACTTGGCTTCTGTGGAGAATTGGAGGTTGCCTTTTTTGCAACTGATTCATGTGGCAATACAACTTCAATACTAGCCTCCTTCTTTGTTACGAACGATACTCCTCCCATAATTACGATGCCTGCAATCGACGCGATGGTATCCTGTGATAGCGGCGACCCTCAGGCAGAATTACAGGATTGGCTCTCCTCGCATGGGGGCGCGGAAGCTGTCGATGATTGCAGTCTTGTCATATGGTCTACCAATCCTGCTGAACCGTCATTGGATGATGTATGCAACGGAGCATTGATTGTCACCTTTATTGCAGATGATGGATGTGGTAACACCGCTTCGACAACTGCGGAGTTCTTTATCCAGGATAATACTCCTCCTGCCATTACAACCCAGGCACAAAATGTGATCATCAATTGCTCTACCTCTGATTTCGAAGTAGAATTGGCGGAATGGTTGTCTGCGCATGGCAATGCTGACGCGATGGATATCTGTACGAATGAAGATTCATTGGATGTACATTTTGTCCTCAACGGCATCATGTTGGATTCTGCCGGTGTCATCAATGCCTTTCAGGATTCGATTACAAATGGTACCTGCGCAGATGGTGTGATCATCGATGGGTTTATCTGGAATAATGTGCTTGCCCTCATCACACTCGATTTTGTCTTCACAGATAATTGTGGGAATGAGGCAACAACGTCAGGTATATTTGCCATCAGAGATGCGTTAGGACCCACGTGGGTAACCGTACCGCAGGATTCCATCCTCACTTGTGCCGGTGGAAACCTCGAAGCACTCTTCACAACGTGGTATGCATCGGCCGGTTTTGCTGAAGGAACAGATGATTGCGGCAGCATTTTTTATACAGCAGTTCCTTCATTCGAGGAAGCCCTGGTGCAGCTCATGGAAGGTCTCGACACAGCTTGTGCATCGGGGGTTTCCATTGAAGTTGCCTTCCAATTGAACGACTTCTGCGGTAATTCGAATCCTGCTATCGAAAGTGCGGTATTTGGTATCGTAGATAGTTCAGGGCCTGTGATCATTCAGAACCCATCTGATTTGGTAATCGCATGCAACGGTATTGTGGAAGATGCATTGATCGCATGGCTCGATACATTAGGTGGTACACAAGTACAGGAGGCTTGTGGTGATATTGCCTGGAACTTCTCATGGTCTGAGAATGGGGACGTCCTCGTCGGTTCACCCGGCGTCGGTCCATATCCTGGTGAAGGAACGATCGATTGTAATGGTAGTCTGGAGGTGACCTTCAGCGCCACGGACATTTGTGATCACGCTGTCTCAGCGATGGCTGAATTTTCTTTTATAGATACACTGGCACCAATACTGGTGGTTGAATCGATGATCACTATTCCGTGTGACAGCCTGGAATTCATAGATGTATCTGTATCTGACAATTGCACCATAAATCCTATGCTGACATTCATCGATGTCCATATGGGTGGCGACACCACGCAATGCCTTAGTGGAATACTCATCCGTACCTGGCAAGCCACCGATGATTGTGGAAATACCGTCACGGCAGTGCAGGTGATCAATATATCTGATACCGTAGCGCCGTTGTTTACTGCGCCTCCAGACACCATCATCTATTGTGTCAATTCCGGTGAGATCAATGCCGGAGTACCGATGGGTGTATCAGATAATTGCGACATGAATCCTCAGATCATCTTTGAAGACAATGTAAGCGGTACGGCATGCGAATTGTCAATTAGTCGCCGATGGAGCGTAGCAGATGCCTGCGAGAACGTGCGCACAGCGATTCAGGAGATCACACTTCTCGATACGTTGCCACCTGCTCTGCTCGTTGCGCCTACTGTCCTTGTATTAGAATGCAATGCTCTGGAAAATCTCGAAGTTGCTTTCTCGGAATGGATTGCCTCAGGAGGTGGTGCCTCTCTTGTTGATAATTGTAGCGATGTACGCTATTTTATGGCAGTGCCTGGATCATATTTGCTTGAAGATACACTGACATGGCCCGGAACAGAACCAGCGTTTCCAATACTCGTTTGTGGCGGCGACACTCTTGGTGCTGCACAGGTGGATATGGTCTATGCCGATGCCTGCGGAAATGCAACAGTAACAGAACTCAATATACTTATTCTCGATACGGAACCACCACTGATAGAAGATTGTCTTATGGACACTCTTATGATCCTTGAGGGAGGTAAATGCGAAGCGGAGATCACTCTGGCGCCGCCCAGAGTATTTGATTTATGTCGGGCGACGATTGATACTTTAAATTTAACATTAACCCATACCATCACTTCAGAGATACCCGGTGATAGCATGGTTGTGGTAGATACATTGGTATTTAATTTCAATATACCAGGTCCGCCTGCATTTGCCTCTTCGCCCGTGACGGTCAATGTGACTCTATCGGGCACAGATGCCGATAGCACTACAGAGCATTTTATCATTTTGGGTGATGATGCGCAGGTTCTTGGGATAACCAATTCTACACCACAGGAATGTGACACAATCTCTACTGCGCTCATCGTACCCTCAATGTTATTTAACACATGGGCTACTGATGGAGTTGTGTCATTCACACTTTTGCCAAATACAATTCCCGGAGGTTCGGCTTCTATCAATGACATTTGTACAGACGCTACGGCGACGGTCTCAATGATATTCGTTCAGGGTACCCAGGACAGTTTGACTTATGCCTACAGTATAGATACACTTCCACGCACTTCTCTGGATTCTCTTGAAGACGTTGCATTTGTTTTATATGCGGGAGTGCACGAGTTTACCTGGTACATCACCGATTGTGCAGGGAATGAGTCGCAGTGCATGACACATATTACGATTCAAGACAGTGATCCACCGCAGATCTCATGTCCTGAGGATATCACCTTCATGCTGGACGACAATGTGGGATGTGGTGTTCCTGTTGTGCTTCATACCCCTGTGACCTCCGATTCATGTGGCATCAATAGTGCTTCTAAGCAGTATCGCATCATGGGAGATACTCTCATCGCTGATACCTTTTTCGGCGATACTGATTCTGTCATCGTCGTGCTGGATATCGGCAGCTATACTGTTGAGTACAGGGTCACGGATATTTCCGGCAATTTGGCGACGTGTTCTTTCGATGTATTGATCACCGATCCTGTAGCTCCAAACGCGGTATGTCAGAACGGAACTGTATTCGTGCATCCATCAGGTGTCGTACCGTTTCAAGTTGAAGCTGTAGTCATCGACGGGGGAAGCACTGATAATTGCCGGATTGATACAATGATTATCGTGCCAGGGATTTTTTACTGTGATTCTGCGGGTACAGAACAACTGGTAGAACTCATCGTCATTGACGAGTCCGGAAATGCTGATACCTGTATTGCTGCATTGAGCATCGAAGTGCTGTTGCTAGAACCATCATACACGATTGGCATCTGCGCAGGCGATACCCTGCACCTTTTTGCAAACGTACCGCCTGCACCGGGCAATCCATATACCTTCAGTTGGACCGGACCAAATGGTTTTACCTCATATCTTGAGAACCCCACGATTCCCGGTGTGAGCTCAACTCATTCCGGCACGTATAGTGTTGTAGTTACAGGGTTTGGTGGTTGCACGAGTATGGGAGCAGTAGAGGTGATAGTCGATGATATGAATGCACCGGAGTTATCAGTGGTGTCGACAACGGTGTGCGAAAGCGATGCGGTGATGCTGATCGCTTCTTCGTATAATGAACCTGTCACGTATCGTTGGTTTCGGGGCATTGCTCCCGGCGGCTTGCTTCTTGGCAATACGACTGAACCATCTTTCTCTGATACACCACCACTACCTGGTCAGTACACATATTATATTATCGTAGAGACAGAGAATTGCGCATCCAATCCTTCAGCAAGTATACTTGTGGAGGTGGTGGAGACGCCAATCGCAACTGTACAGCTACCTTTTATTGATATCTGCGAAGGAGGTGCGTTTTCTCTTGGAACGGACATCGAAGGCCCCGGCATTTCGTATCAATGGACAGGTCCCAATGGATTTAATTCGATGGAGCAGTTTCCTCATGCCATTACAGATGCGCAGTCAATTCATGCCGGTACATACTCGCTTGTGATTTTGTTGGGTGGATGTATGTCTGCACCAGCCACAACAGATGTGGTTGTCTCACCGCGTCCTGAGACGCCGGTAATCACAGGGGATTCTGTATTCTGTGAAGGAGGTGATCTCATACTGACGATCAATAATGTCCCCGATGCAGATCAGTATTTCTGGACGAATCCACAGATGAACTCCATCGCTACCTCTGGAAATACAATCACTTTAAACAATATTGACCTGAGTATGGAAGGCTCATGGACAGTGATAGCAATGCTGGGTGACTGTCCATCGCAAGCGAGCATGTCGTTTAATGTCAACATTGAAAACATATTACCAATCATCGCCACGAATGATGGTCCTGTCTGCGACGGCAGTGGCGATAGTGTTTTACTCTTCGCAGAGATTATCCCCGGTGTGACATATGTATGGGAAGGACCAGGTGGTTTTATGAGTTCTCTGCCGAATCCCACGGTATTAGGGATAGAAGGGACGTATACTGTCACCGCAACTTCATCAAGTGGCTGTACAGCAGTATCAAGTACAATGATCGTGGCGGAAGATCCACCTGGTATCACCGCACTGAGCAATACAGCCGGGATGTGCGCGGATAGCACACAGAGTCTTTCATTTGCTGTGACAGTGTTTCCTCCTGATAATGGAGCATATGATTATCAATGGACAGGCCCGGGCGGTTTTGTTTCAAACCTGATAAATCCAGTAATACCTGGCCTGACATCTGAACTGAATGGTATATATACGTTGGTCATATCCCTGGGTAGCTGCATGTCTGAACCTGCAAGTACAGTAGTCAATGTTCGTGACGCACCAGCAACACCGGATATCGAAGGTGTAGTAGAGTATTGTAGTGGCGAATCAGTAGTTCTCACAGCACCTCTCTATCCAGGAGATTCCGTGCTCTATATCTGGAATACGCCTGTAGGTATTATTCAAAACTGGAATAATCATACACTGGTTATAAATAATGCTACCGTGACAAACAGCGGTATGTATTCGGTGATTGTGCAAATCGATGCATGTGACTCGCAGCCCTCGGAGGTAATTCAAGTGATGGTAGCGCAAGTTGTCAACGAACCAATTGTACAAGCCCCGATGTCGGTATGTACGGGAGATACATTGCGACTTTCCACACAGTTTGTTGTCGGCGGTATCTATCATTGGACCGGACCTAATGGATTCGTATCACAATTACGGAATCCGGTCATCTTTCCATCGACAGCCGCTGCATCAGGATCTTATCAGGTATATGTACAGGTGGGTGAATGTGTCTCTGATCTATCGATTCCCGTTTCAGTCTCAGTATTGCCCTTGCCAATGAGTCCGCTGATAGAGTCTTTCGCTGGATCAGTTTGCCTCGGTAATCCATCAGCCGCGGATTTATGTATTACCAAGAGTACGGCCACTCCGGGAGCCTCATATGCATGGACATATCAGGGAACACCTCTCGGCGGACCTACCGACATGCGTTGTATTGAATTGAGTGATTTTTCAATGTTTGAGGAAGGATTGAATATACTCCTTGTAACTGCTGAACTCAATGGGTGTGCATCAACAGAATCAGGAATGATTGAGATCCCGATGTATGATATTCCGAACGAGACTGCCGATGCAGGACCGGATGCGGTATACTGTGTAAATGAGGGTATCTCTCTGAATGGAAATTATCCTTCGGTAGGTGTTGGTTCATGGACCAGTCCTGATGCCGCGATCATATTCACGCATATCAACGATCCATTCAGTGGAGTCAGTGATTTGTCGGAAGGGCAGAATATTTTCGTCTGGACTCTGGATTATGAATCATGTCAGGATTACAGCAGCGATACTGTTGTGATCTTTCTAGAGACCACACCACAAGCGGTGCGTGACAGTGTGTTGGTGCCCTTTGGTGAAACAGTGGATATAAATGTCCTGATCAATGATCTGATAGATGATGCATATACCTTGCGCATCCTTCCCGGAGGGCCATTGAAAGGGAATGCGCTGTACAAAGGTCAGGGTATTATTACTTATGATCCAAATCTCGGTTACGTTGGGCCGGACCAGATCACTTATGAGATTTGCAGTGAATTGTGCCCTGAGCAATGCACACTCGCTGAAGTGATCATTCAGGTAGGAGATGAGACAGATTGTTTCATTCCGACAATCTTCACGCCAAATGGCGATGGCACAAATGACCGATTAATTGTTCCCTGTCTGGAAACGGAAAGGTTTCCGCAAAACAGAATTGTGATTTTTAATGAATGGGGTGATGCGGTATATCAGGCGCAGCCTTATCTGAATAATTGGGATGGTACACGAGATGGCAAAGATCTTCCCGTAGCAACTTATTTTTATATTATTGATTTTGGTGATGGAAGACCGGTGCAGAATGGATTTTTGATTTTAGAAAGATGAAGAAATGAGTAATTGGATAATATGATGAAATGAGAGAAGGAGAAAATAAAAAGTCTGACATAAATACATCACCATGATGCTAAAACTTATTGTGAGTCTCACAATGCTGGTATGTTTATTTCCATCAAGCCAAGCACAGCAGCAACGGCTGTACACGATGTTTATGTATAACAAACTGGGGCTCAATCCAGGCTATGCCGGATATCATGAGCATGGGTGTCTGAATGCCATTTACCGGAGTCAATGGTTGGGCCTGGAAGGAGCTCCGGAAACGCAGGTTTTCAGCTTTCACACTCCATTTGGCGGAGAACGTATCGGTTTTGGCCTCAATTTATCCAGAGAGACTATTGGGATTTCATCACAAGTCACGCTCGACGGGATCTATGCCTATAAAGTACCGCTGGGTAATGGCAAACTCAGTCTCGGAGCGCAGGCTTCTATTCGCAATATGAAGGTGGATTACACGGACCCGGCAGTGATGGCGATCGAAGACCTGGCGTTTGACCAGGGCGTAGATCTGGGACAAGAGAGCAGGTTCGTGGCAAACTTTGGAGCGGGAGTATACTTTTACACAGATCGGTTCTATGCCGGCGTATCGGCTCCGCGGATGATGAATTCGGATATCGATTTTGAAGAAAATAATCTCTTTATTGCGAGAGAAGAGCGACACTGGTACGCGATGACCGGCATTGTGTTTCCGCTTGGTTATTCTGTTGACTTCATGCCACAGGTACTAGCAAGGTATACACAGGCTGCTCCGCTCAGCTTCGACATCAATGCAAGTATGATCTGGAAGAAGGACTATACTCTCGGTTTCACCTTCCGCACCGGTGGTGGTGAAGGAGACATCGCAGAATCAGTGGATCTGATCGCCTCAGCTAAAGTTGCTCGCGGCTTAATGATGGGCATCTCCTATGACCTTACTTTGTCGGACCTGCGTAGGTATTCTAATGGCAGCATAGAAGTATTATTGCGGTATTGCTTTGGCGATGAGCCAAGACAAGGTGTGTTTGTCGATCCCCGTTACTTTTAATATCTGAACCACCACCAGAATCATGAACAGGTACCTAAGCATCATCATCACACGATTTATAGGTTGCGGTAGTATTTTATCACCGGCATACGCTCAGGAATTTCTCAACCTGAACACCCAGGTCATAATACAGCCTGCGTCAAATATTAATACTAAACACCTTGAATACGCTCCCACCTATTATGGGCGGGGCATTGTATTTGTTCATGCGAAAGAGCAGGATCAATTTATCGATCTCAAACTGGGAATGCCGTTTTTTGAACTGATGTATGCGGAGTTGGAGCCTGATGGATTACCCGGCAAGGCAAACAGTTTCTCAGCAAATATCCGGACGCGCTTTCACGAGGGACCAACTACCTTCACTAATGATTTGCAACAAGTGTTCTTCACCCGTTCTAATTCAACGAATGGCCAGAATGTCGAAGGCACCGACGACCGTACGAATTTAAAGATCTACCTCGCCGACAAAGGTCGTGAGGACTGGGAGAATCCGCGCGAGCTCCCCTTTTGTTCCGATGATTTTTCTGTTCAGTCACCGACATTGTCACTTGACAATCAACAGATCATCTTCATGTCCGATATGCCTGGCGGATACGGTGGATGGGACTTATATATCTCCGACAGATACTCCGGTACATGGTCTGAACCCATTAACCTCGGTACATCGATCAATACTTCAAAGAATGAACGACTTCCTTACTGGCACGAGAAGGGTGTGTTATTCTTTTCATCAGAAGGACATCATGGATTGGGTGGCCTTGATATGTTTGCATCCCTGCATCAGGAAGACGGGACGTTTTCAAGACCTGTAAACCTGGGCCCAAAAT
Organism: Saprospiraceae bacterium; assembly: GCA_035292505.1. Classification (GTDB taxonomy): domain Bacteria; phylum Bacteroidota; class Bacteroidia; order Chitinophagales; family Saprospiraceae; genus DATDQA01. The sequence goes on from DATDQA010000255.1 coordinate 33,787, forward strand.
TTAATTCGCGGCAGGATGACCTTGCTTTCATCTGTGATGCCGAAGGCAAATCCGGATTCTTTGCCTCTGCGCGTAAAGAAGGCCTTGGCAAGGATGATATCTATTATTTCAAAAGCGATCAGAGTATCTTCAGTCAGTCTCTTCTTGAAACTCCGTCATTAGTGAGCATGACACTTGCAATCCGTGATGAAGCTTCACTTACACCAATTCCTGGAGCCGCAGTCTGGATATATCCCATGGGTCCACTCGGCCCCGAAGGCCTGGGTGTCCATTTTGAAAGAACAGTGGTGAAGAATGATGACGGGAGTGAATTCATCCTCTTGAAACTGAAAGGCGATGTAGACCCTGATAAGCCTCCATTCGTCAGCGATCTTAAGGGAGTGATACCTGTCAGGCTTGATCCAAAAGCAGACCACATGCTCGTACTACTGGCCGATAACTATCTGCAGCGCGATGTGGTCCTTCCACATGCCTCCATTCATAGAGGAAATGAATATGTGCTTGGTTTGATACACAGTCAACAGGAGGTTCCCCCGCTTATACCGGACAAGGATTGTATTGCGACAGGCGCGCTGGTCCTTGACGCCACGACGCAGACAGAATTATCAGGCGTACTCGTTCAGGTACGCAGCACATGTACCGGTACGATTCAAGTCATGGAGACGGATGCAGAGGGGAGATTTCGCACATGTCTCATTCCAGGATGTGACTATCAGGTACGTTTTTTAAGGACCGGATATCTTGAGCAAGATTATCGCCATACCCCTGGTACAGACGCGGCGGACAGGATAGTGTACCTGTCTGAAACTGATCTTGAAGCCCGTACCGGCGGCACGCCGGAAGCTGGTGATGTCCTCATCCTTGAGCATATTTATTATGATTTCAATAAATCAGCGATTCGTACAGGTGATGAGCGAGAGCTGGAATCACTTGCGAAGATGATGCTCAAATACCCTTCCATGACCATCGAACTTCAATCTCATACCGATTCTCGTGGTACAGCGGAGTATAACATGGAACTTGCCTTTAGACGTGGGGAGTCAGTCCGGGAGTTTTTAATCGCCAGAGGCATTAGTCTTGAACGGGTACAATTGAAGCCAATGGGAGAGAGCCAACTTCGGAACCACTGCAAGGATGGAACGCCATGTACAGAAGATGAACATCAGAGAAATCGCAGGACAGAAATTAGGATTCTGACTGTAGACCCACAGGTTGAAATCCGCTATTCGGGGCAATAATATGCAGCCAAATATGATGCATGAAGTATCGGTTAATTCATCGGTAATATTTTAGACTTTTAGCCTGGAAGGCTCCATGAAGCCCGTGATTGGGGGGTCAACCCCGGACAGCCTATTTTTATCCTCATGCAACCCTCTCTCGGTCCGCCTGTCCTTACAGTTGTTTTCAACCAAACATCATTGAATCCAGACTTCGAGCAGCAGAAGCTTGTGGAGGCTTGCAAGCGCGGTGACAGGAGTGCTCAGCACAGATTGTATCATCAGTATTCGAAGGCAATGTACAACACCTGCCTGCGGATGCTGAAGGTGGATGCTGATGCCGAGGATGCATTGCAAAACGCCTTTATCGATGTCTTTACCAAGCTTGATTCCTTCCGATATGAGTCCACGATTGGGGCATGGATCAAGCGCATTGTGGTGAATACGTGCATCAACCACCTGAAGAAAAGAAGGCTTCTCACATCAGAATGGGATGAAAGCATCCCGGAACCACCTGATGTGACTACGGATACGAGTGAACAGGATTATCAGGTAGCCAGGATTAAAAAGGCGTTGCATGACTTACCTGACGGATATCGGGTTGTCTTTTCCCTCTATCTTCTTGAAGGGTATGATCATGCGGAGATTGGGCAAATCCTAAATATCAGTGAGGCGACATCGAAGTCGCAATTCAGTAGGGCGAAGCAACGGATCAGAGAGATGTTGGAAGAAGGGTAAAGAAAACTCAAACTCAAACGCAAACTCAAAAACAGGCGAAGGCTGAGGCGAAGGCGAAGGAAAACAAAAGCAAGTCATTTAAAGCTACTTAGAAGCAACTTAGAAACAACTTAGCAACAACTTAGAAAATGGACAGACTCGAAAAATATATTCAAACTCATCGCGATCAGTTCGATGATCGTAATCCAGATCCTGCAATTTGGGATCAGATCGCTACGCGTCTTCCTCAAAAGAGGGATGAACATCGTCACATTGCCATGTGGAGGTGGATGTCTGCTGTTGCCGTAGCACTGGCACTTGTGATGTGTGGTGTTGTTGCCGGAATGTATATGGGAAATAATCGTGTTGCGCAAAACCCTGCTTACGCCGAGTTCATGCAGGCACAGCAGTACTATGATGTCGAATACAATAAAAAGAAATCGGAGTTGTCGCAATATGTCTATGATCCTGTGCTTGACAAAGATCTCCAGGAATTGGATAAAATGTACGAGGCCCTGTCACAGGAATTCCTGAATACAAAAGAACCTGATAAAACAGAACTCATTAATGCGATGATTCAGATTTATAAAACAAGAATAGAGCTTCTCGAAAGGGTCCTCAATAGAATTGAACAAAACAAAGATGAAAAACAATTACAGTATGAAGATGAAAATGTCAAAATATAGTATAGGCTATGCCATGATATTTCTTCTGGTATTGCCATGTTGCGTCACCGCCGGTCCGGGTAAAGAATTCACAAAGTCGATTGTGAAAGAATTTGACATCGCACGTGATGGAACGGTAGGTGTCATCAATAAATATGGCAGCATTGATATCAGGACCTGGGATGCCGCCAAAGTAAAAATCGAGGTCACACTCAAAGCAGATGCACGCAGTGAAGATGCGGCAAATGAGATATTCAACAGGATTACAGTGACGTTCGATAACAGCCCATCTGTAGTGCGTGCGACGACGGAAATTGAATCTGCCACAGGCTGGAAAAGTTGGTTCGACTGGGGTTCTGGTGGGGATCAGTTTGAAATCAATTATGTCGTTCATCTGCCATCGACTGTCGTGCTCGAACTTGATAACAAATACGGCGATATTTATGTAACGGACATGAATAACCGTGCCTCTGTCAACTTAAAGTATGGTGATATGAAGCTCGGCAATATTATGGGCAATGTAAACGTGTCGATGGGTTATGCAGATGGTTCTATTTCATCTACAAAAGATCTGAATCTCGATTTGGCCTATTCAGAATTATATCTTGGTAAGGCCGGCAATCTCACTTTTGATGGAAAATATTCTGATCTGGAGGTGGAAAATGCAGGAGATGTAAATGCCACCACAGGCTATGTCGATGTGAAAATCCAGAAAATGGGTCGCCTTACGAACACAGGTAAGTACGACGATTTTATGATCGATGACCTCATATCTATAGATGTCAACTCCAAGTATAGCAGTTTCAGCATCAATCATCTGCATGATTATGCGGAATTCGATATGAGCTATGGCTCGGCGAGTATTGATGATGTCTTTCCGGGATTCCGGTCTATCGACATCAATACATCATACACCGATGTCACCATTGATGTAGATGACAATGCCTCATTTACCCTCGACGCATCGACGAAATATTGCGGTGTAGATCATTACGGGATGGAGATCTATCATGAAATTGAAAAGTCATCTGAGACGTCAATCAAGGGCTATCGTGGATCACGGGATGCTGCGGCGCGGATTACTGCCGTGATGAGCTATGGTGAACTGACAATAAGGTAGAGATATGTCGGAGGGGAAATTAAATCCCACCCCTCCCAATGATTAAATTTGGAGCCTGGGATTTCCCACCCGAACGCGCCGTTCTGGCACGGTGGGGTATTCCCGATGCTCTCCAAATTCCTACCTTCCGCCATGTGAGACCCTTCGAAGCGTACACCTGGCAACATGCACTTCCTCTTGTCTTCTTCCTGGTATACGGATTGTTGTCAGTACGCATTGCACGACGACTTCCGGAGAAACAACAGGTCATCATTGGATTTTTCTTATCGGTCATCGTTCTGGTTTTCATGGTCGTTGGATCCATCATTAAGATGACCAGCGGATCTTTTGATTACAAAGAAGATCTGCCGCTCCATCTCTGTCGCATCATCGCGTGGATGTTGCCATTTGTGGTATGGTTCAAAAACAGATTCTGGCTTGGAATTTTTTATTTCTGGATACTTGCCGGCACATTACAGGGACTCATCACTCCCGATCTTGCTGAAGGGTTTCCGGATTATTTCTATTTCCGTTATTGGTTTTTACACGGAGGGCTTGTCGCCGCGATCCTCTATGCAGTGATCATTTTCAAAGTGAGGATTACATGGCAGCATTTCTGGTTGGCGATTGGATTTGCGCAAGTCTATCTTGTCCTTGTGCACCTTGTGAATGTCTTCATTGGGAGTAACTACGCGTACACTATGCAAAAGCCACCCGGATCTATACTCGATCATTTGGGGTCATGGCCCTGGTATATTATGGCGGGCGAGGGTGTGATGATCGTGCTTTTTATTCTATTGATGTTGCCCTGGATGAAACGATCATGAATGATGGATGATGAATGATGGATGATAAGACTGCCCGACCTTGTTCGAAGTTTACCAACCGTCTCAACCTTGTTCGAAGTTTACAACTTCGAACCAATCACGACGTTATATGGAAGTTTGCAACTTCCTTACGCACATTCATCTTCTCACAAATCTTCCAATAAATACATCATCCGCCGTGATCAACTGAATTTGATACACACCGCTCGCCAAATCACTTACATCAATTTGCATCGATCCATTGTCCGCGCAAGAAATGATACGGCCGTTGCTGTCATATATCATGATCGATACAACATGTCCGTTGAAATCTCCTTGCAGATTAATTACCTCTCCTGCTGGATTTGGAGATACCTGCAATTGTTTTTGTTGCACATCACGCAGACCCGAAATCATTACGAAGATCTCATTTGATATCGCTGTGCATCCGTTTGGGAATGTGACTACAAGGGCATAAGTCCCTGTCATAGTCGGGGTATAAGAAGAGTTGGTTGCTCCGGGAATCTCTCCTTCGTCTCGCAACCATTGATAAGTGACACCCTGCAGATCGGTACTGAGTGTACCAGAGAGTTCTGTAATCGACACTGCACCGCCAAGGATGGAGGATACATCGATGGAGAGTTTCGTAGTCTGGATACCACAAGAATTTGCTGCCTGTATCGTGATCTCACCGTTACCGGATCCGACGAGCACTTCTACGCGTGCGCTGTTGTCGTTTCCGATAATTGTCCATCCCGCAGGTACAGTCCAGGTAAATACCGTTGCACCGGATGAATTGACTTCATAGATGGAGATCTCACCTTCGCATGGATTCACATCACCGGTCAGGTCTGAGATCTCGGGTGTGAGAGCACAAGGAGAGAAATGTAAAATGTTTCCCCCGAATCCAACAACCCAAACGAAATCTTCTCCCGGACGAACGTAAGTATTATTCAGTCGTTCGCTTTCGAAAAAGCTGAATGTCCAGGTTTCGCCACCATCCACTGTTCTGAGTATTGTGCCACTTCCTGCGCTTCCACCAGAGATATACCCTGTATCAGCATCCATGAAGGTCACGTCCTGCCAGAAAGTATTATAGGGAAGCCTATATGCATTCCAAGAAGCACCTCCATTCTGTGTCGTCCACACCGAGTCTTTGAATTCCGCGACCGCCCAACCCTGCATTGCATTGTTGAAATGCACTCCACTGAATCGATAGCTATTATCTCTTTGCAAGACAGGATTCCATGTAATACCTCCATCCACGGATTTCAATATTCTCCCATCATGTACCGTCGCATATCCAGTCAGATTATCGCCAAAAACGATCTCTTGCACAAGATTACCCAGCACAACTGAAGAGGGTATCCAGTTTTGCCCACCGTTTTGAGTTACTTGAATATTACTTTCAGTACCCACAACAATTTCCTGTGTACTCCGTGCATACAGGCATCTGATTTGCCCGAGGCCTTGGCCAATCATATCCCAGTCTTCTCCATCATTTGTTGAATGATATACTTTTCCTGAATTTGAACCGATATAGACGTGCCGTGTCCCTCCTACGTTAAGCAAAGCCATACCAAGAAACGTCTCCAACGGATCAAGGTCGAAATTCTCCCAGATCGCGCCGCCATTTGTGGTTCTGAGAATAGTGCCTTCGGAGCCGATAGCGAATCCAGTATTTGCGTCAAACTCTACATCGAAAAGTGAGTTTTTCGAACCCGGCGTTTGCTCTTCCCATGATTGGCCATTGTTCATCGTGTATTGAATGGACGCATATTTACCAGGCAGCCATACCCGACCATCTTCTGTGGCAAAGAGATCAAAGACCTGGTTGCTGTTGATGAGATTAGGATTGATCTGCTCCCAATCCGCACCACCATTCAATGTAAAGAAGACAAAGCCATTGTTCAAGGTGCACCAGACAATGTCTTCATTCACCGCATGAATACCATTGATAGATGGCTGCACATCGTCATGCAGCTTTTCCCAGTCCGCGCCGCCATTGGTCGACTTATACATATGATCCCTTCCTGATAAAAATCCAACCTGGGTATTGATCATTTCAATATCGGTAATGATTGGATAGATGTCATCGTCGGCAAGATTCCAATCCATACCACCATTTGTTGTTTTATAAACCTGGTATGCATCAAAGGGTCCACTGCCCGCCCATCCATTATTCATATCGGTGAAGTCTGCAGCAAATGCACTATTGTCTGGCATCGCCAGGACTTCCCAGTCCATCCCGCCATTCGTGGTACGCGCAAACGTGCTGAGACCCATCGCAATCCAGTTCATTTCATCGAAGGCCCGAATCCTATAAACACCATCGAGTGTTTGGCCGATAAACACAAAGTCCCAAGTCTCGCCACCATCGTCAGTCCTGAAAAGCCCCGGTCCACCAACCAACAATGTCTGTGCACCTGTCCCGGGTATAATCTCCACTGCTTCGAACGTATATCCGATTGGCAGATCAGACTGCAAAGTCCATATTTCACCCCAGTCATTTGTATGCAGGATAAGGCTTTGCTGGCCGACCGCCCATCCATTGCCATTATCATCGAAGGTGATGGCATGTAATGGTGCGAAGCCTGCAAACGGATGTTGCCTTACCCATTCCTGTGAGTAAAGAGCGAGCGTGCATGTGAGAAGGGCTAAGAGCGTAAAAAGACGTTTCATTTGGGAGAATTGAATTTTTTGAATCAGTATATTAGTAAGTACAAAGGACGAGGATGGGGGTGGGAGCGAGATCATCCGAATGGGTGAATTTTGAAAAATGACGATAGCGGACTTGTCTAGTCCGAGCGATGTCAACAGCCGTAGATTGACTAGTGCAAACCTTTCCTGGTATAGAGATTAAATAAGTTTTTGAAACGCCTCGTCATGCTAGTTTCATCCAACGACGGATTTCAACTTACTGAAGTGGCTGTGGTTAATAGCACTCTTTATTTATTCATCTTTAACCTCCCCACCACCTCCTCCAAATCCACCTCCTCAATCATCTTCCCCTTACAATACTCTAATAAAAACTCATCCTGCGCCCGCCCTCTTCTCATCGCCTCGCTATACGGCACATCTTCATTAAAGGCGACAAGATTATATTTTGATGAGTAGGAAGGATACTTCTCCTCCAGCAGCATTTCGATTTTCCGTTTGAGGATGAATTCCGGATTGTCGACATGGTCACGCATCTCGTAGTAGTTATCAACTGCGAGATCTGCAATAGCATCGGTGTCCTTCTTGCGCGTAGCTTGGTACGTATTGAAGATTTTTTCCCAGTTACCGTCATATTGATCGATGATGTCATCAAGTACCACAACATCTTCCAGTGCGCAGTTCATGCCTTGTCCATAGAAGGGTACGATCGCATGTGCAGCATCACCGAGTAATAACACTTTTCCATTAGCATGCCAGGGATAGCATTTGATCGTGCCGAGGATACCGGTTGGATTTGTCATAAAATCATGATCGAGTGTATCCATATGTTCGAACGCGGATGGAAACGTGGTGCGAAAGAATTCGCTCACGCGATCTGTATCCTTCAACTGATTAAATCCCGGATGTGCATCGAAGGGTAGAAATAACGTGACCGTAAAGCTCCCATCAAGATTCGGTAGCGCGATGAGCATGAATTTCTGTCTTGGCCAGATGTGTAACGCATGCTTCTCCAACCGCCAGCCACCGATTTCGTTTGCAGGGATTGTCAATTCTTTATATCCGTGATCGAGGAAGTCCTGTGCATAATCGAACCTCAACACAGCACTTTGATCAAACATGCTTCTCCGAACAACTGAACCTGCACCATCAGTGCCAAATACGACTTCTGATGCGACTACGGTGGTGATCCCTTTTGTATCGATGAACCGGCATGTTGCATGGCGCAGATCGACGGATGTACAGTTTTGTTCAAAATACACTGATAGGTTTGGATACCGTGCTGCCTCATGGAGCAGCTGTGTATTCAACCCCGGCCGCGACACAGAATTAATGAACTCATGTGGGCGACCGCTGTATCTCAGCAGATACGGTTCACCGCCGCTTTCATCATGGATCATTCTGCTATACATCGGTATCACTTCACGCTCGACCGCCTTATCCAGGCCGATCATCTTCAGTGCTTTGATTCCGCGGTCAGAAAGCGCAAGATTTATTGATCTTCCCGCCGGCACTTCCGTCGTACGCATATCGGGGAGCTTCTCATACAGCCGCACTTCATAACCGCGTTGCGCCAGTCGAATGGCGAGCAGCGTACCACAGGGGCCGGCGCCGACTACCGTTATTTGATGTGTGGACATTATGACTAGATGTTAAAGGTATTATTCGGCGTTGACTAAAGTCAAAATGCCCGCCTGAACGAGTTCAGCTCGGGCAGGTAAAATATTAAATGTAAAAGTGCAAAGCGAAAGGAAGATTTCACTTTTACATTTTGAATTTGATATTATTTTACATTTTGACTTATTCAGATTTCCTCTTCGGAATGGGCGACCCATGTGGATCCTGTGAAGGATAGCCGAGCTCCTCATCGACCGCATCAAGGATATCCGCAGTGAGCAAATGCTCGTAGTGCTCGGCATCTTCGTGTATTTGTTCAGCGGTAAGTCCGACTTGTTGGGCGAGATAGGTCTCCCAAAGACGATGTGCACGGATGAGTGCAGTCGCTTTTTCAATACCCAATGGTTGCAGTGCAACTTCTCCGTGCCGGGCGGCGATATAGCCGGCATCGCTCAGTTTTTTCAGATACCTGCGCAATTTGCGGGAAGAAAATCCAGAAGCCGTACTGATCGATGATAGCGAGAGGGTTTTACGGGTATGCAACTTCAGCGCGTGCTTGAGGAGATCTTCGATTTCTACTTTCATCTGCTGACTTGAGCGCGCAATCCATTTTGCAATGAGACCTTTTCGTGGTGCACCAAATGCAGCTATCAGGTAGATTGCGGTTGCAGAGACAGCCATCGCCGGGCCGGGAGTCGTATCAAGGATCACAGCTAGGGTAAATCCTATGATAGCCGCGAGCCATCCAAGAAAGGCTGATAGATATATCACCGTCTTCAGTCTGCTCGAAAGGAGTAGTGCAGTGGATGCCGGTGTGATGAGCATGGCCACGACAAGAATGACGCCTACCGTTTGCAATGATGCAACGACGGCAAACGATAAGATGAGCATCAGGAAATAGTGAATCGCCGAAACGGATATTCCCATGGTCTCGGCAATGACAGATTGAAACGTCGTGAGGAACAATGGACGATATAAAGCGACAATACTCAATAACACGAATGCAGTGATGCTCGCAGTCAGGATGAGATCGCTGTCTGATACTGTGAGCACATTGCCAAAGAGAAAATCTTTCAGATCCAGATGTACACCACTGCCGCTTTTACTCACCCATGAGATACCGATCACACCAAGGGAAAACATCGCGGTAAATACAATTCCTATTGCCGCATCATTCTTTGTTTGCACTTTCCGCTGAATCCACGTAATGCCAATAGCCGCTATAAGCCCTGCGATCACCGAGCCAACAAAAAAACCCAGAGTGGAATAACCGACGACGAGGAATGCTACAACCACGCCCGGTAAAATCGCATGAGAAAGTGCATCGCCGATCAGCGACATATTACGCAACACGATGAAGGCGCCCAGCGCTCCACACATGATTCCTACCATGCTGGAGGCGATGAGAGCACGCAATGCCCAAACTTCTTGAAATACGCTGAGCAAATCCATAGGTCGTAAAGGTATTCAATACTCAAATTGTAGTTGACGGTTCTCAGTCCTCACTGCAAAACTGCCGACCATGAAGGGACACGCTGTCCGTGACTGAAATAGGTTGACCAAAATTTTAGTCAAAATGGTCAATTTATGAACAACAACAAACGAGAAAGGAAGCACAAATTGCTGCAACAGCGGAATTTTAGCGAGGGGATCAGGAAACAAACGGTGAAGGATAT
>DATDQA010000256.1:0-9779 GCA_035292505.1 Saprospiraceae bacterium
CTGCACATCGTTTTACCCTATGTCAAACAAAAGGTTGAAACAACGAGGGATAAATTTATACCTAAGTTTTTTAGAGGTGTTCTTAATTGTACCTGCGTTTCAGGAACCATTGGTTGTCATTCAACACAATCCCGATTCTCCCCCGAAGATAATTTTCTTTGAGTGCACTTTCCGTACCTGTGCGGCCATACTCCAACCCGATATTCACATAAGAGAATGACCTGAGAAAGACAAAAGGCAGCCCTGCTCCCAGAGTGACTCCATAACGATAAGCCTGCTGTCCTTCGAGATTGCGCGGATCAGCCTGATAAAACACCCCTGCACGATATTCCACCCGCGAGAAATAGGAAGAGATAGACGAAAAGTCCGGCGTAAAGGTCACACCTCCTGCAAGCCGCCACGTATCACTCAATGTCTCCGGGCGTGCATCGTTGCGATACTCATTCCATGCCTGCTGCGAATAATCAATTCCAACACTCCAGGCGTTAGACTCCTGGATGATCGCACCGAAGCCAAATTCAGAGGCAAATTTTCCTGTACCGGGCTGGTCTACCTCATAGATTGCAGTATCCGCGTCACTGTATGCGAGATTAAGGACATAGTTGATGTAATCCCTTTCGGTATCGAAGGACGATCCCGCGTTGTAAAATGCGCCGATCGTGATAAATCGTTTATTATTCTCAGAAGAGGGCTTTAAGCGGATGTCGTACTGAAGTCCAGTACTCCAGACAAAACCGCGGTACGAAATATCCGACCTGGCTATGTGCTGATAATCTCCTGGGACATCATCAAATACTGTTTCTGTAGAGTAAGTTGTCCTGCCGAAGATATATCCGAGGTTCAGACCAACAGAGAGATCCCTGTAGCGCCAGCCATTCCCGACATTAAACCGGTACAACCCACCTGTTCCCTGAAAACTTCTACTCACCACACCGATCGAATCAAAAATATCCTCACTTGTGATCGCATAACCTACACGCGAAAATGGAGTGAGGGAAACATTCAGACCCCAGCTAAAATCGCGCTCTCGTCGCTCGAGCAATTCATTGATAGGATTGAGCACCGGGAAGCTGAGAGAGAGGTAGTCGAGATTGCCTGACCAGACGGTGGATTCAAAGGGCTCGCGTTTCAATGTGCTGCGTTTTGCATACAAGCCTACTTCAAAGGCTGTTGCTTCGAGATAAGCAAGAGACGCAGGATTCTTAATATTCGCCTGGTGCAAATGTTTATATGCCGCACCCAGTCCGCCCATTGCATAGGATGAAACAAAATGCACGTCCTGAGGCTCTCCAAAACCAACACGTGACAAAGGCGAGTTATCAGTCGGTTGAGCGATGATAACACTACTCAACATGACGAGTAGACAAGCCAGAATGGTGCTTTGATTGTGGTTAATTGTATTTCGTGACATTAAATTGTAGGATCTGATTAAGGCCAATGAGGATAAGATGAGGTTGAACATTAAGTCCAGTATTCAAATGTTCGGCTAAATATTGTGCATCGCCACCTGTGAGGAGCGTATTGAGTTTGATGTATTTATTCCTGAGAAGTTCAATATATCCGGCGATCTCCATCAGTATCCCCATGAGGCCGCCGTTTTGCATCGCTTCATGTGTCGTTTCACCCAGAAGCGTACCGGTGTCCGCTCTTTCTACAGATGGCAATCGCTGTGTAAAATGGTGCATCGCTTTATATCGCATATCTAATCCGGGAGCAATATTTCCCCCCAGATACTTACCGGTTTCTTCCAGAAAATCATAGGTAATACATGTCCCTGCATCGATTACCAGCACATTGCTCCCGGGATACAGCCAGGCAGCGGCAACCATTCCAGCTAATCTGTCCTGACCTAACGTCTCCGGTGTTTTATAATGGATCTCGATCGGAACCGGGGTCAATGATGAAAACCGCAAAAAAACACCTGGAGCCTGCACAATATTTGCTTCAACCTCTGCGCCGGTAGATGCCACAATCACATGTGTGACGCCATAATCATTGATCATTCCTTGCAAGGACAGATTATCCATATGGTCATATACCTGTGCGTCCACAAGGTCATTCCGGTCGAAAACGCCTGTTTTTACCCTGGTATTGCCGATGTCGATAGCCAAGTTCAAAACGCCTCAGTGTTTGAAATGTCGATTTCCGGTGATCACCATCGCCATATCGTGTGCATTACAGAAGACAATACTGTCTTCATCTCGCATTGAACCTCCTGGATGTATGACTGCCGTGATACCTGCTTCATGTGCTACTTCCACACAGTCCGCAAAGGGGAAAAACGCATCGGAAGCCATCACGCTCCCTTTGACATCAAAACCATATTTACGCGCTTTTGCAATCGCGTGTTGCAATGCATCGATCCGTGAGGTCTGTCCGCAACCCATGCCAATCAATTGATGATCACGCACGAGTGCGATGCCATTCGATTTCAGATGCTTCACACAGATGTTTGCAAAACGCATATCGGATAATTCCATTTCAGTCGCCGGCCGTGTTGTCACCGATTTCATATTTGCGATCTCTTCCGTCCTGAGATCCGCATCCTGACGAATAACACCATTGAGTATTGACTTGAAAATTTGCGTAGGCGTTGGGTATGCATTGATCTTTAACAGAATGCGGTTTTTCTTTTTGCGCAACACCTCTGCAACGCCTTCTGCGAATCCGGGAGCCATAAGCACTTCATAGAAAATCTCGTTAACAGCTTTCGCAGTAGCTATATCGATTTCTTTGTTTGATGTCAGGATGCCCCCGAATGCAGACACCGGATCACCAGCCAATGCAGCTTTCCATGCATCAAGAATATTATCACGGGTAGCGACACCACAGGAATTGGTGTGTTTCAGAATTGCGAAGGTCGGCTTGTCGTGCTCAAACTCGCGCATGAGCATCATTGCCGCATCGATGTCCACCAGGTTGTTGAATGAAAGTTCTTTGCCGGCGAGCTGATCAAAAACGTTGTTCAACGCTCCAAAGAAGGTCGCTTGCTGATGCGGATTTTCACCATAGCGTAAAGGAATAGCAGGAAGACCCTTTCCTTCAAACCTGACGACATCATGTGCATCCCTTTCAAAATATCCATGGATCAGGGTGTCATAATGAGACGATACCGCAAAGGCATTTTGCGCTAATCGCTTCCGCTCTTCAAGAGAGGTATATCCGTGACCAGTATTTAGTATGTCAAGCAATACCGGGTACATCTCTTGTGACGCGACGACAGCGACATCCTGATAGTTTTTTGCAGCAGCGCGAATGAGAGAGATACCACCGATATCTATCTTCTCAATGATTTTGGATTCATCTGTTGTCTCTCGCAGTGTCTGCTCGAATGGATACAGGTCGACGATGACAAGGTCGATGGGAGGAATCGCATAGTCTTTCAACTGTTCCAGGTGTGAGGGCTCCCGGCGTGCCAGGATTCCTCCAAAGACCTTGGGATGCAATGTTTTTACACGGCCATCGAGGATTGAAGGATAATCTGTCAGCGACTCTACAGAAATGACCTGAGCTCCAAGTGATTCAATGTACTGTTGAGTGCCCCCGGTAGAATAGATACAGACATTCAGCTTCTTCAGAAGGCGGATGATATCATCAAGGCCAACTTTGTTGTACACAGAGACAAGGGCTGATCGGATCTGGATTTCAGACATCTCAGGCTTTTATAAAAAGCGATGCAAACAGTGAAAAGGAGGCCAAAAATAGGAAAAAGGGGAATGGATCAAGGGATCAAAGGATCAAGGGTACGGAGGATCAAGATATGAAGCCCTTCTCAGGGGAGATGTCCCAGTCCATCCGCGCTCGATGCCATCGCTAGAACTAGCAGGTTATGCCCGGCTCGATATCGTGGGTGGATTAACCTGCAAGCTTTAGGGCGGAAGTGCGGGAAGGGTAGCCCGCCCGTACCGAATCGGGCGAGCTAGCAGGTTTAGCGTGAGCCATTGATCCCTTGATCCTTTTCGACTGCCGAGGGGCGGTCGATCCTTTGATCCGTTCCCCCTCCGTTCCCCCTCCCTCTCTTACATTTGCACCTTTCTTAATAAACAACAACTCTTGTCCAGGTACCATTCACTCGCAATCACCGAAGTGCGCAGAGAAACTTCGGATGCTGTTTCTATACTGCTCCAGGTACCGGATTATTTGAAGGATGAGTTTCAGTTTCAGGCAGGACAATTTGTGAATGTGCGGGTCATTCTTCACGGGGAAGAGGTACGGAGATCTTATTCAATCTGCAGCACACCGATGAGCGGTGCATTACGCGTGGCGGTGAAGAAAGTGAGTGGAGGAAAATTCTCTACTTACGCCAGTGATGTACTCAAGCCCGGGGATATGCTTGAAGTCATGCCTCCGGAGGGGAAGTTTACCGTCCGTCACGAAGACGAAAACGGAAACACCTATGTCTTCTTTGCAGCGGGCAGCGGTATTACACCGGTCATTTCATTGATCAAGACGATTCTGCAGACGATGCCCGGAATGCAGGTTGTGCTCTTCTATGGGAATCGTACTATTGACAGCATCATTTTCCGTGAAGAACTCGACGCATTGAAGAATCTCCACCTTGGCAGATTTGAATTACATCATATCCTTAGTGGCGAAAAACAAGAAGTACCATTGTTTAACGGGCGTATCGATGAAGACAAATGCAAGACATTCGCAAAAGTATTTTTTCAGATTGCATCCGTACGCCGTTTTTTTATATGCGGTCCGGAACTGATGAACTTCTCGTTGCGGAATTCACTCATCGAATTGGGTGTAGATGAAAAGCATATTGCAATAGAGTTATTCACTACTCCCGGCGATAAAAACTTATCACCAATACATCTCACACACAAAGTCGCCATCGATCCAAAGAAAGAATGTCACGTCACAGTGCGTATCGATGGTGATACCACGGAGTTCTCACTCGCCTATGGCGGACAGAGCATCCTTGATGCTGCCACTGCAGCCGGAGTCGATGTACCCTTTTCATGTAAAGGTGGAGTCTGTTGTACCTGCAAAGCAATGTTACTCGATGGTGAAGTCGATATGGATGTCGTCTATGGCCTTGAGCCTGATGAAGTCGAAGACGGATTTATTCTCACGTGTCAGTCACATCCGAGATCGGAAATTGTGCTGGTAGATTATGATATCCGGTGATTTAATGCCAATTATTTTTCTCTGCGAACTTTTTTTATCCATTCAGTGAATTCTTCGAAAGTCATACCAAACATAGTTTGTGGAAGTCGTTTTAGTTCTTGTTCGTTAAGAACCTCATAGTTCTCGAAATCCACTTGTAAACTATTCAGTAGCCTGCGCTTCTCATCCGCATCCATGATCATAGCGCGAAATGTCTTTACTGAACCAGACATCTGTATCTTTTCTGGCAACGCGTTTATTTCAGGATAGTAAAGAGAGGATGGATGAAAATTTGGAATCGAACCTGAAAGAGTCATCCGGCTTGAAAATGTGGAATCAATATAAAGAGAGAAAATTCTGGAATTTCCTATTGCCTCCTCTTCTATAGCATATCGCGTTATACTATTATCGAAGATATTTCTTCTCGTAAAAGAAACCATCTGAGACTCTCTGCCGATCACATAGGTAGTAACCTCTTTAGCGCGTAGATCATATGTCATTCGGAATTCAATTGCTGGAATGCGTACGGGAATAATTAACTCCGGAACCTGGGTCACTTCTATGATGAGATTATCTGTCTTTATGACATAATATTTGCTTATCGTATAGTTCGTGAGGCTGACGGATTCATAATAGGCAATAAGAGTATCCTGTGATATATTGGAAAAGTGTATTCCAATGCAATAGGTTGCAAGCGTCAAGAGTGTCATTACTGCTATCAACAATTTAGGTATTTCTTGTGACACTTGGCTTACCGAAATACTGAAGCAGCGACTTAAGTCGTCGCTACTTCCTAACTTACACATTCATCAAACCCAACATCATGGCAAACGAAAGTGAAGACAATAAAACCGGGAAAGGAAAGCTAGGCAAGCCAAAAGACCTGTCAAAAGTTCCGAGATCTCCGCTTCCCGGTATCCTCGACCAGGATGCATTGGATGCTAAACAGGATCGTCTGAGAATCCGAAGAAAGAAGGGACCGGAGATTGAGGATACAGAGGAGCGGGGACTTTTTGAGGAAGAGGTACCTGGAGAGGAAGAGCCACCAACTGATTGTGAGGATTAATCACCTGCTCCCCGGGTTAAAACCCGGGACAATTCATTGAATTACAACTGGCTTTAGCCAGTGGCTAACAGCTAAAAGCCTTCTTATGATATCCATCCTACAAAACATCGCCCTGCCGCCCACAGCGACATTCTCTCAGACATCATCTGTTGGAGAACCAAGCGTGGGCTCGAGTGCAGGAAGGATTTTCTTTTCTGGTAATTGGTATGCATCGGAATCTACCGACAATGGCCAGACATGGTCATTTATCAGCCCGGTGAATCATCTGCCACCGCCATCCTCTGGAGGATTTTGTTGTGATCAGACTGTGCTGTATGATAAAAGCCGGAATATTTTTATCTGGGTACTGCAGTATATTGAAAATGGGACAGAGAATGTGATGCGCATCGCGATCAAGAAAGGCAACGACGACAATGATGCCTGGTATTGGTGGGATTTTACGCCTGCGGATGTGAATAGTGCATGGAGTAACGAATGGTTTGATTACAATCATGCAGCGCTGTCCGACAATTTTCTATATGTGGGATCAAACACATTCAGTACGGTGGGAAGTCAATCATGGAAACGATATGTGCTGTTGCGTATGCCGCTCGATGATCTTGCACAAAACGGTAACCTCAATTTTAATTTCTTCCAGACCACCAACGATTTTTCATTACGTTGCGTGCAGGGTGCAACGTCCACGATGTATTTTGCCTCTCATGCAAGTACCCGCAAGCTACGTGTATTTAGTTGGGATGAATCAAGTGACCAGGTACAACAACGCGATATCACAGTGACGCGCTGGTCCGATGTCGATCCCAGTACAGGGGGATATACATCCAAGTGTCCGGACAATAAAGATTGGCTCGCGCGGTGTGATTCACGCATCACTGCAGGTTGGTTTGCGAAAGGTGTGATCGGTTTTATGTGGACGACAAATCGCAAGGGTTCAAGACAGCATCCACATGTGAGGACCGTACGTATCAATGCTTCTACATTCAAAGTCTTGAGCCAGCCTGATATCTGGAATGTTGATTATGCATATGCATATCCGGACGTGACACCAAATGACAACGGCGATGTGGGTATTGTTCTCTTCCGCGGAGGAGGCAATAAATTTCCATCCCTGGTTGCCGGGAATTTCAACGAATCCACAAAACGCTGGAATCTCAAAGCAATCATACAGAGCACGCATGGACCTGCCGATAAGAAATGGGGTGACTATATCACCTGCAGGAAACATAGCGATGGAAAGTCCTGGATCGGAGCTGGATTCACGCTGGAAGGAGGCAATACGCGGGATTTTATTGTGCCGCGGTATGTGAGGTTTGAAATGGTCCCCACGAGCTAAAGCCCCGTGGCAATTCAGTGTTTCGGCCTGAAGGGCTGACATACTTTGCATTGGGCAACGCCCAATGCGATGATGCCAATAGTTTTATAGCCCTGAATGGGCGAAAAAGAAGTTAAATCTCACTGATACCTTTTCACACCTCCTTATATCTTTTTGGGATCAACTACCACACAAAAGATTTGTTAAGAGATGAATTCTTTGACGCCCCTTCAGGGCTGAAAAGTTATTTGTGCATTCATGCATTGGGCTCTGCCCCATGCAGAAATATAGCTGCCCTTCAGGCAGCGAAGTGTTTGAAACAGTATCCACCTTGTTCCCAGGACCAAAGACACGGGTAAACCTAGCTACTTCGCAATGACAAGCCTCGCAGTAAACTGTTTATCCACGGAAATGACATGTAACACATAGATCCCCGGTGTAAACATGCTGACGTCAATTGTCTTTTTGTTTTCCCAGGTATCCACGATACGTCCATCGATACCTTTCAGTTGTATCAGATATTCATTCACATCAGCGACATCGAAATGCACAATATCCTTCGCCGGATTCGGATATACACGTACATCAAGTCTCGGAATCAGCGAAGTACCTACAGTTTCATCTCTTACTTCTATTGAATCAAGTGATGTCGTACAGCCATTCGCATTTGTTACTGCAACAGAATAAAAACCCGCATCCATGTCTGCGATATCTTCTATCCATATATGTATGTCATCCATTCAATCCATACTTTTCTTTCAGGACCCGAATATGATGTTCCACATGCCCGGCCATAATAAATGGAAGAGCTCTTGCAGTGAGGGGATACCCGCTCACAATACCGTGTCGTACTGCTTCTTCCGGTGAGATAGAATGAACCAACGTAAGTGTCGCATCGCGCACCGTCTCAAACTCTTTGCGTTGATCCTGCAGACCACGGCCGGAGACGTCTACTGCCTTAACATAGTCATCCTGCTCAAAGCCAGGAATGGGTTGTTGCTCTCCGCGACTCATAGCCAGAAGACGAAACGCAAAGATGCGTTCGGTATCAATGACATGTTGGATCACCTGCTTAACAGTCCATTTGCCAGGCCCGTATGCAGAGTCTGCTTTCCCATCAGGAATCGATGAGATCAGCTCTGCAAAAGATTTCCTCTGCCGATGTAGAATATCTACGACGTCCTGATCTTTCATCAGTTGTACATATCCTTCATGGAAAGGGGCATAGTAGTCACCCGGTTGCATGATAAACTGCGTCATTGTTTAAGCTTAGTTTTGTGGCGACAAGTTAACTCAACTCTGCGGTTGATTTTAGTTACCAGGGGTTTTTAATAAATTTTTAATCATCCTGATATTCGCATGTTTGCATTACTTGATAAATTATTTCGCAGAAACAAGAAGATTCCCGATCCTATGAAATATCTGATCACGGGCATTGGTAATATGGGCGCCGACTATGAAGGCACCAGGCATAATATCGGATTCGATGTCATAGACCTCCTCGCAAAAAGCACCGGAGGTGCGTGGAAGCATGAATATCTCGGAGACCTTTGTGAGATCAAACACAAAGGCAGGACGCTCATTCTGCTCAAACCTTCGACCTATGTCAATCTCAGTGGGAAAGCAGTACGGCATTGGTTGCAGAAGAAACATGTGCAGGTGCAGAATCTGCTTGTTGTCGTAGATGATATGAATCTGCCCTTCGGTAAGTTGCGATTGCGTGGAAAAGGAACTGATGGCGGACACAAAGGACTGAAAGATATTAATGCAACTATCGGCAGTGACTATGCACGACTGCGCATCGGAATAGGTAACTCTCCCAGGGGTCGGCACATCGACTTCGTCCTTGGCACATGGGACAAAACAGAAGTAACTCAGATCCCTTCCATCCTTGAAAAAGCAGCAAAGATTGTCACAGACTTTACTGCAATTGGCCTTGAACGGGCAATGCAATCGGCAAGTCCTGATCCTGATTAGGAAGCAGGGAGCATAGGGGCGCGACAGCCTATCCGATCTGCACATAACCTTGTCCGTCCGGGCCTGGCAGGCGCGTTCTATTCTTTAGCAGCTTCTATTTTTCATAGGCCATTCGGGTATATCCGCATTCTCTTTCTTCCCACCGCATTCACTTCCGTATTTTCGCAGGCTCATGATGAAACCTCATCAACTCTTCGCCTTCGGCCTCCTGGTTGCATTTCCATTGCTTTTGTTACTTGTATGGCATCCTGAAAAGGGATTTCAGGTATTTGAGGATGTGACATTGCAATTTCCGACCTTTCGTAAAAT
>DATDQA010000257.1:0-2578 GCA_035292505.1 Saprospiraceae bacterium
ACGCTTACCGTGAAGTTTTTTCCAGAATATAAAGCGCTTGGATTACATAAAGCATACCTGTTTAATGTGTTGGTGCTTGGCTTCGGGAGCCTCGCGATCGCGCTACTCCTCGCAGCGCTGATCAACAGACCCGTCCTGAAGTTTCTCGAATTCTTATCCTTTGATGCACACCTGATTGCAAAACATAAGTATACCATCGTGGTATTGATTGCAATCATGCTATACAATAATGTCCTGCTAATTCATACAAGTAACTATAATAAAATTGCAATACCGTCCGCGTTTCAGAATCTCTTGCCCAAGCTCATCCTCCCGTTACTCATCATTGGAGTATACCTCGAAGTTTTTGAGGTCGCGGCCTTCGCCAGATTATGGGTATTGTCGTATTGTCTTGCCTCCATGGGCCTTACCTTCTATTTATGGAAAATCGATGGACTTGATTTACAGCCAAAACTGCATTTTTTCCATAAAGACCGGATATGGAAATTATTAGGCTATTCCAGTTATATGAGTGCCGGCACGCTGGGTAGTATGCTGGCTGGTAGAATTGACCTGATCATGGTAGGTACCCTCATCGGACTGAAAGAAGTTGGGATATATAGTATTGCGCTGTTTATTGGAAACGTACTCCTTATCCCTGCTTCGGCCGTTTGGCAAATCGCCTCCCCGGTGATCTCCGAAGCCTTCGCACAGCACAACTGGGAACGCATCACAGAAGTCTACAAAAAAACATCAACGAATCTCTTGATCATTGGGGTCTTTATTTACTTCTTCATCCTCGGCTCATTAGATGCAGTATTGACTCTTTCTCCAAACTACCGGAACATCTCCATGGCAGTTTCATTGTTCGCCATCATCGGTATAACAAAAATGATCGAGATGGGCGCCAGCGTCAATCAGTACATCCTCAACTATTCTCCGAAGTTTCGCAGTACTCTGCTTTTCGTCGCTATCATGGCTATCACCAATATAGTGCTGAATTATTTTCTGATCGACAGCCTTGGGATTCTTGGCGCAGCTCTTTCTACATGTATCACCACATATCTGTACCAGCTCATCAAGTGCATCTACATCGAAAAACAATATGGTATTCATCCCCTGTCAAACATGACTCCGCGTATTCTGCTGTTGTTCCTGATTATCATGCTGTACTATTTGTTGCTACCCGATCTGGCATCACCGATTGTACAGGCTATCATCTATTGCGTCGGCCTGGTCATTCTTTATGTCGCAGGCATACGACTCCTTGGTATCCGGTCAGATGTCACGGAGACCGTTGAGCATCATTTTACCCAAATCCTTCGACACATACGAGTGAAGGTCTCATGAGTATCTTGGTACTTTCTTTTTTCTTCTCCACGAATACATCAAACTATGGAAGATCAGGTCTTAGTCGTTTCAACACATGATTCTGCAGTGCTTCTCACGATCAACAGGCCACGTGCACTCAATGCCCTGAACAAACAGGTCATAGAATCACTCTTTCAATTTTTCAGCACAGGATACAAGGAGTATCTCCCATTTACCGCTGTCATCCTTACAGGCGCTGGAACCAAAGCATTTGCAGCAGGGGCGGATATCAGTGAATTTGATGGCATGAATGCTGAAACAGGAGCTGTATTTGCCAGGAAAGGACAGGAGACGCTGTTTCTGATCGAAAGATTTCATGCGCCCGTGATTGCGGCTGTCAACGGTTTCGCACTCGGGGGTGGTTGTGAACTGGCCATGGTCTGTCATCTGCGCATTGCCAGTGAGCAGGCCAAATTCGGACAACCAGAAGTCAATCTTGGACTCATTCCCGGATATGGAGGTACACAACGGCTGATACAGCTTATCGGTAAAGGCAAGGCAATAGAGCTCATGCTTACAGGTGATATGCTCGATGCACAGTCAGCTCTTTCACTTGGACTTGTAAATGCAGTTGTTCCTGCTGATTCACTACTGGACTCATGCGGAGAGCTTGTTGTAAAAATTGCAACAAAAGGACCATTGGCCATTCAACAGGTGATCGCATGCGTGAACGCATATTTCGAAGTCGGTGTCGATGGATATTCCAAAGAAGTCACGCACTTTGCATCATTGATGAATACGCATGATTTTGTGGAAGGCACACAGGCGTTCCTCGGGAAACGCAAGCCTCAATTCACAAGATCATAATATCCGTTTGCATGTTTGAGTTTCATCGCAATAAAGAGGCTTACTTCCAATACCAGTATCTCACCGCACGGGATTACATCATCCCGTTTGTATTAAAAGACAAATCAAAGGATGAAATACGGACCGTCCTCGAAATCGGATGTGGTGAAGCAGGTGTACTTAAAGCTTTCCTGGAAATTGGTTGTACATGTGTCGGGATTGAGTTATCATCGGCGAGGACATTACTTGCCACACGCATGCACGCGGATGCTGTCGCGTCAGGACAAATTGTATTCATCAACCGCGACATCTATGCCATCGATCCTGATCGCGACCTGAAATTCAAATTCGATCTGATCATCCTCAAGGATGTCATCGAACATATCCCTGACCAGGAGCGATTTATTCCGTTTCTCAGGCCATTTCTGAATCCCGGTGGCGT
>DATDQA010000258.1:0-2463 GCA_035292505.1 Saprospiraceae bacterium
TGGGATACCTTCCATACTCAGTGTACGTGCCATCGTGACACACTGACCCCGATGGTACATGGAATGATTGAAGACATGCAGGAGTACCTCATATCTTTTGCTCGCTTGTGGTCCGGCAGTCATCGTGGTATATCTGATCACTTCCTGCATTTCATAGATTGCAAGAGACCGTACCAATTCTATCAATTCCTTCGATGACTTGTTTAAGCCATCATACATCTCATCAAGGCTTCCCGACCATGAGCTACTCGGGAAAGTCACGGGACTTTCTCCCAGCAGACGACGATACCAGATATATTGTGCATCCCAGATATGCATGAGAGTCTTTCGAATGGATGGGAAACTTCCAGGCACAAACTTTTCTATCAGATCCGGCTCCTGCCTTCGGAAGAAAGAAATAAACTGGTCATTAGCCCAAAGATTGTAGCGTGCCATGAGCAGTATAGGTTCTTTTACGGTGGCTGAATCCATGCTCAAGATGATTACTTGACAACCTTAAAGATTTGATGACGATTCCCGGCATCGAGACTCAGGAGGTACATTCCATGAGGTAGCACATCCAAGGCTTCCAAATGTATGAACTGCTGTTCATTTTGACGTAGTTCTATGTCTCGTTGCGTGAGAATCACGCCAAACATGCTGAATAAACGCACTGATGCGCTCCCAGAAACGATAGGACGTAATGACAACGTGAGCTGATCCGTGAAGGGATTGGGAAAGACATGCCCGGCAATTGCGACCGGCAAGATATTGTCGACTGCATCAGGGCATTCAGTTTTGAAATAAAACTCCTGCCATGAACTTGTGTCTTGCACACAGACGCTCAATGTCTGAAGAAGATATTCTTCACATTTCTGCAGACCTGAGATTTCTATGATCGTATCCTGTGTCAGTTCAGGTTCGCTAAACTCGGTATCATCGACATTTCGATATCGGTAGATGAAAACAAGCGAGGCATCCACAGGTATCCAACTGATGACCGCACTCGTTTCTGTTACACTCTCGAGAACTGGCTGAATCTCAGGACACACATCGTCGATGCTGATACAATAGTCCTCTACTTCACCGAAAAGGAAGTTGCCGCAAGCCGAAGGCCTGATCGTATCTTGTCCGATCACGGATTTCAGGGCGATGCGCATCCTTGTCTGACCGAGCTCGCTGGAATCAGGAAGCACGATGGATTGGGTCCAGCCATCTGTTGAAATGCTTAGGAGCGGATCAATAAGGAGTTCGGTTGAATCTGTAAACGATCCGTCCTGATTAAGATCAATCCATAGGCGCAGATAAAACGCAGCACCTTGAAATGAGGCTGCCGGTGTGACATGAAACAGATAAGGACGCTTACGTTCGATACCGGTCTGTGTGGTGTTCAGGAGGAGATACCCGTTGTTACTGCCAGAATGTAATCTTATCGCACCAAAAGAAATACTATCAATCCACTCTGCCGAGGCATCATCCCCTGCAGCATGACAATAGATTGCCTCCGTGCATGCCCCGCAGTCTAACGTCTGGAAAATCAAAGAGGGCGAATAGGGTGTGGAATCAAGATCGCACTTACTGCCAACCTGGATCTCGTATACGGTACAAGATTCGAGCTCTGACAAATTGATCTGGTTGCTGTCTGTTTCGATTTCGTTCCATTCCGCAGCATCGAGTGCTTTGTATCTCACATGGTGGGCAAATGCAAAACTCACAGCATCCCAGCCTATCGTCGCTGACGATTCAGTATTGCTGATGAGATGCAAACCAGAGGGAATACGACAACAACCATCCGCTGTAAATTCTGCAATGGATGAGAAATCACTATCACTGCCGTTACAATGTGCCTGTACGCGTACTTCATATGTGATACATGCTGTCAACCCCTCAAGGTTGAATGGACTCTGTGTATCCGGGATCGTTATCCAATTGGGATTTCCTTTTTCACGCCATTGCAGATCGACCTGTAATGCAGAATCAGATGCAAACCACGAGATGACGGCTGAAACCTCTATGACACTATTGATAGTGAGGATTCTGGGAATAGGGCAACGATCCAAAATTACAGGATCTCCCGGAGGTAATGTGGCTGGAATAAGAAGGCTCATCCATATTGTCCCCAAGGCAAACAGAACGACGAACCACACTGGTCTCAGTATATGCATAAAAGTTGTTTAACTGGCTAAAAGTAACAAGATATAAAGTCTGGGGTACCAGATATCCGTAAATCGAACAAAATCCGCCGGAAATATATGATCAAGGCGTTGAGACGTTGCATGAGAATTCAGTTTTGTACATTGGAGCATAAACGCGTTTTATCGCTTTAATCATTGCCCTTGGATTCACTGCCTTCAGCAGGCAAATAACAAGCTCATCTTTCTCTTAGGGATGGAACGTGATTATACTCCTCTGATCACCAGGTTTCAGAATGACGAATTCTTGTATTGCACGTATATCTATGGCATGATGGTCAACAACGGGGAC
>DATDQA010000259.1:0-2367 GCA_035292505.1 Saprospiraceae bacterium
GGGGGACAATGCTGCTACTGCAACCTTTGATGACAACACGGGCATCTTCAAGGTCAGTTGTATCCATTTGTCTAATTGTGCGACGAAAGCTGTCCTCAAGATACATCATGAGATCCCCCGCAAATACATCCTCTGCGAAAGGGAGAGCATATGATGCCACGAGCATAGGAGCCCATGCAGGCAATATCGCATCATTCGAACAATACACCAATAATGTCTTGCCGGTGTATTGAATCCAATTGTGTTGTGCCAATGCTGCGCGAAAATCCTTCTCACGCAGGACAAGACCCTGGAAGAGATAGTCCTTCAAGTCAAACTCTGCAAGGGGATGTTTCGGATAAAAATCCTCCAGATCGATAGTGCGAAGACCGCTTTGTGCAACCCGGTTTGTGAGTTCAGCCATACGATGTATATCAGTTTAAAATATGGGATTGTTCTTCTTCCGACTCGGCAGTCTCATCAAGATTTGAATGGACAATTGTATCATCGGCTTCGGCGGCATGTGCGTGGTGCGCGAGTTCGAGCAGTTCTTCCATAGTATCCTCATTGCCAATCACATTTTCCGCACTCTGAAGCTCTTTCAGTTTTGGCAGGTCCGAGATATTTTTAAGACCGAAGTAATCCATGAATTTTTCACTGGTCACATACACGAGCGGGCGACCTGCACCTTCGCTGCGTCCGGAGATTTCGATGAGTTCTTTTTCGAGCAGTTTCTGGATCGCATAGTCACAATTTACACCGCGGATTTGTTCGAGTTGGGATTTGGTTACTGGTTGTTTGTAAGCGATGATTGCCAGCGTTTCCAGTGCAACGCGGCTCAGTCGCCTGTGCGTGATTTGTTTGAGATAGTTCCCTATGACATGATGGAAGGCGGGTTTTGTGAGAAACTGGAATCCTTCGGCAATCTCGACAACTTCTACCGCAAAAGTGTCAGATTGATATTTCTGCTGCAATTCCTCCAATGCGCGTTCAATATCTTCTTCCGGAATCTTGACTTCAAACGTATTTTCCAGTGCATACCGGATATCCTTGCGGTTGATCGGCATGGGCGCCGCAAAGACAAGACTTTCAATATAAAGAACTAATTTGTCCACGGCGATGATGTTTTCTTGATTTCCCGGAATATTCCGGTTCCAGCCTCAAAAATATTCAATTAAAGGCACCTCTAAAACTTCTGCTCTACTTACCCCTTCTCAAAATGGTGAGGAATTTCAGCAATAGGCTCTCCAAATCGCTATATAAAAGTACGTTTTAGAGATGCGTCTTACCCAAAGAAGTAGAGAGTCATGGCAATGATAATCACGATACCCATGGCCAGAGCGATGGTCTGCACCAACTCTGAGCGGTCGCTTCTCCAACGTCGGATATTTCGTGGTGTACGCGTGCGCTCGTCAATCTCAAAACTGTATGCGAACTTGCCTTTCTTCTGCTCGACATGGACGTCGAAAAGCTCGTCGTTGATATAAAATGTGTATTTCTTCGTGTCCCTGACATGGAAATCGATCACAAGGATTTTTGCATTGCAATGGATCAGCAGATGGCCGCTGCGGTCACCATGATACAGGCCGACCTTGTATTTACGGTGATAGTCATCGACGTATGTCCAGCGTATCTGACTCATTTTAGCACTTTCGACCTCTAAAAATAAGGAAGAAAGATTTCAGGATAACGAAAATTCTACCTCTTCCGTGAGCCCATAAAGCGGGAAACCTATCTTCGGCTTGTTTGTTCAGCTTTTGTCTGCGACATGACAAAGAAAAATCCAGATCATCCGGTCATTTACTTCGATGGAGAATGCAATCTCTGCAGCAGATTCGTGCAGTATGTCATCAAGCATGATCCGCAGGGGATATTCCGTTTTGCGTCTTTGCAATCCGACTATGCACACAGCCGCGGTTTTGAAATCCCAAAGAACTCGGACGGATCATTGGAATCCATGCTTGTGGAATGGGATGGCAGAATACTGAATTATTCAGAAGGAGTACTAAGTGTCCTCCAGCATCTGACCGGCTTGAACAAATTGGCAGTAATCTTCAGAATCATACCACGTGTACTACGTGATGCGATCTATCGCTGGATTGCAAGACGGAGATATTTCTTCTTTGGGAAGGCGGAGAGTTGTATAGTGCCGACGCCGGAGATGGAGGAGAGGTTTTTGGGGTGATAACGGCAGGAAACGATCCCAGTAAGTATATTTGCGCTCCTTTTTGAAAAATGGCGTGGTAGCTTCCCTCCGTAAAGTCGGGACAGGCGAGCTTCACAGCCATCACCATTCATTGACATTCATGGCGTGGTAGCTCAGCTGGTTAGAGCGTCGGATTCATAATCCGGAGGTCGAGAGTTCAAGTCTCTCTCACGCTACAAAAG
>DATDQA010000260.1:0-3666 GCA_035292505.1 Saprospiraceae bacterium
GCGATCAGAGCCGTTCGGCGACCGACACCTTGCCTTTAGTCCAAAATTAGTTGCGCCTCACTTCGCTGATCGCTTCATGCCCACCCGCGCCAACTCGCTGTAAGACAACCCTTCAAGGCCCTTTTCCCATCGGTTGGACACTGTCTCCACTGCTGGACATTCCGCACACATTCAAATTCTCGCTAGTAATTCTTTCATCAAAGTGATCTTACTTTCTTATAAATCTTCTCTATTCTCTATCCATAGAACTTATAATGTTCAGATAACGGACATCCGCTTTCTATCATAACCGAGTATGATTCATCAAATGGTCCTTTCCAACAAGTGAAACGCGCATGCCATCATAAGCCATTATTAGTTAGAGGATTATAATAGAACATTAGGTACCGAAACTTGAGATAGGTTATATGTCAGCTTCCGTGACTTGTAGACCATTATCCGTGAGCTGAAAGGGTGAAGGTTCTTGGCATGCTACCCTTCGAAATTGATTCAGCAAATTCTCTCCCCTGTGCTTCTCCTCTTACTTTTTTTCAAAATGGTTAGCTCCGAAAACCCTGGGAACCTAATTTCCGTTTGCCCCTGGGTTTTCTGAATGCGACGAACGAGCGAATGAAGAACATGGAAAACAGAACCTACCGTGCATGATGCGCCGATTACAGTTTTATGAACTTCTTCGTCACCCATGTTTCACCACTGCGCATCATCAAAACATATAAGCCGGCAGGTATTTGTTCAAGACTTATTTCTCGCAAATCTGCATCTGTTTCGAAAGCATGCATTTGCAGACCTTGTGCCGAAATGAGTCGGATCTCATCAATCTGACCTTCATAATGAATTTGAAGAAGATCCTCTGCCGGGTTCGGATAAACAGTCAT
This sequence comes from Saprospiraceae bacterium, assembly GCA_035292505.1. Lineage (GTDB taxonomy): Bacteria > Bacteroidota > Bacteroidia > Chitinophagales > Saprospiraceae > DATDQA01. The sequence continues at coordinate 876 of DATDQA010000260.1, forward strand.
CATACCACCTTCAATTGATTTCAAGCCCTTATCACGTTCACCATGGCGATATGCCGGTCTGAGATACGCCTGAATTGGATCAGATGAACGAGTAGCTTCGGCCATTAGCTTTTCGGTACCGATGAAAGCATTCTCATCGTTTTCTTGCATGAGCGCCTCGACAGAGCAATGCGTCACCTGTGTGAATGAGATGCTTTGGGTCACCTGGCTGTTGCCGTCATACCCGTCTTCAAGTGTAACCCAGACGGATTGTACAGTTCCTGTGATTGATACGTTTACGGTACTTACCTGATCACCATTGAATGTCCCGTAAAGTTGCGCGCCACTTCCGGAGTCATACCAGACGTTGACGCGATCAATGAAGCGACCGTTATTACCTCCATTTAGCTTTGCATTGATGTTTGAGATGGTGAATTCGACATCGCTGCTTCCAGAGGGTAGGGTGAGTACGTTGGTTGAAGATGCTCCTGTACCGGTATGGGTCAGAGGATTTGGTGTAAGCGATGCAGTTTGCGGATTGCAGGGCACACAATCCGGAATGGGAGTTCCGGCGCAAGCGCAATAAGGAGCACCGAGATAAACATCATTCTCCGTGCATTCATTGCCGTCATCGCATGCTGTGCCGATGAGAGTATCATCTAATCCCGGGCAAACGTCGACAGAGTCACAGACGCCATCGAGATCGGCATCGGGGCAGGGAGGATTGCCACCGAAGGCTGTTAATGTCACTGCATCGATATAGATATCGTCATTGTTATCACTTCCATCACATTGAATCCGGAACCTTGCATTCGAGACAAAGTTGACCTGGGCACTTGTCAGCGTCACCGATGCAAACCAGAAGAGGTTGTTTGAAAAATGGCCTCCATACCCTACAGCAAACGTAGCTACTGTTGTATACGTTGAGCCATTGTAATACTGCACAAAGAAATCCTCCCCGGTTTCCATGCTGTTGGAATAGAAATAAAAGGCCAACTGTACAGAGGTATAATCTGTAAGATTAACTGCTGGCGACGTCATAGCAGACTGCGCGGCACTATTGTCCTGCAGGTTGATGGAATAGTTTCCTTCCCATGATCTGCTCCCTGAGTAGCGAGCTACATCAGACCCGCCATCGGTCCAGCCATCCCAGCCGGTTTCAAAGAAATGCCCAAAGACATATGTTCCGGGGCATGCATCACAACTTCCCCCGCAATCCACTCCTTCTTCGTCACCATTCTGTATTCCATCGGTACAAGTAGGACAGACAGGACATGTGGCGCCTCCACAATCCACACCCGTTTCATCTCCATTCTGTGCACCATCACTACAGGTTGGACCACCCGATGCATCGATTATCACGGTATAATCTTCAACTTCCCCATATGCGTTGAATCCACAAGGTATTGTTGATCCTGTATCTGATCTTCTCATCGCAACGCGCATCCGGGTTGAGACGGATGGGCTTGATGCAGGGACTGTAAAGGTGAAATTGACTGATAATGAGCCGCTGCCTGATGCGACTTGCTCACCTGCGTCGTAAAAGTCCAGATCGCGATTATAATCTATGTAGACACCCCAGGCCTTCGTAAAATTCACGCCCTCGTTGGCAGCGGTCATCGCAATCGTATAAGTCGAATCAACACTCAGCGTAGTGCTTTGCCCGGTAAAATCTGCATAACCCAAATTGTCTCCACTGACGTTGTTGATAGACTCGAGGGCGACGGATTGAATCCAAAATTCATTCGATGGCTGCCCATGTCCACCGGCTGACCAACAATACTCCGGCGGTGCGGGAGTGCAGGATGAAGAAAGGCAGTTACCAAGGACCTTGACGGTGTTTCTGATCACGTTGCCTGGTTGTGTTCCAAAACCAAGACTAAAATTGGTCCCGATTCCCTGTGCATTATGACAGTAACTCATGATAGTACCTCCTCCCGGCGGATTCCCCGGAAGTGGACAGTTGCCCTCAGTCGCTCCGGCACATCCATCGATGGCGGTATTATTAAAATTCCAGACGCATGCATGTGTATGGCGCGATCCAATGAGGTGTCCCATTTCGTGTGTGGTGACATTGACTGACCATGACCATATTGGGAAAACTTGATATACAGGAAAAATTCCGCTGAAACATTTACTGAGGTCAGGGTTGGAATTGCAGATGCCACTGAAACTTGCCGCTATTCCCTGACCCATTGGCTGGAATGAGATGAGATGACCCAGGTCTCCGTTAATCGATCCTGTATTCTGCTGAAATGCTGATAGCTGCTGACTTCCTGTAGTACCATTATAAGGTGAGGTTGTTGTCCATACCAGGATTTCGGAAATGGACATCGTAATGCCTTCATTGGCAAAGAGCGTGATCGTCTGATTGAAGATGCTTGTGGTAAAGTTGAGCGCATTTGCGGCGCCGCCCATATCTGTGACGATATTATCATCCACCTCGACATAGACGCGGATGCAATCTCCAGGATCGCGTTGACCTGGATGCGAGGTGAGCATCTCCTTTGAATATCCTATTCCATCATCGGGTGTTCCGCATTCCCAGGCGGGTACTCCTTCCAGATCAGCGTCATTATAAAGGATGTGTATGTTGTCCTGTGCACCTTTGACTTTACCCAGTACCAGGTTACCCTCTTCAGTACTGATCAAGCCCGTGATCTCATTCTGAAAAACACTCAGTGACACGACAGAACCGGGATCTCCATGGACCATCCCGCGATAATGCTTTCCTTCTGAGTAAGGCATTGGTTGTCCGGGGCTGTCGCTTGTATAGACATGAACGCCTTCGGCAAAGATTTCCTGCTCTATC
>DATDQA010000261.1:0-2925 GCA_035292505.1 Saprospiraceae bacterium
GGCGCAGATTGTATACGATGATGCCGAAGGCACGAATCTGCCATGGGCAGAGGCGTTTGGCGATGGAGTTTATAATGGACGGGTTGCGAATCCTCCCGATCAGGATCCCCTGGGAGTCAATGGTTCTTCAATGGTAAACTCTTATACTAAGTCTGGAGAACATGCGTACAGTCTTCTCATTGCAGTACTGGTTGATCCGATTGATCTCAGTGTGAACCATCAGTTCAGAATACAGGTCAATGCGCCTGTTGCGACACAGTTTATCTTCAAGATTGAAGGTTCTGGTGAAGCGTTGGAGCAGACGAGAAATATTGCGGTGACAAATGCCTGGATCGAATACACATTCGATTTCAGCGCAGCAGCGGGTTTTACGACAATCAACAAATTCATCCTGTTTTTCGACCCCGGGGTGATGGAGAGCAGTGATACATATCTCTTCGACAACATCGTTGCGCTCCCGGCAGGACCCTGTACCGGTGTAGCGGTAAATCCTTTGATTGTGGATGATTTTGAATGTCAGCGCAATGGAACATATGGTGTTCCGGGATTTTTGGATGTGACACCGATTGCCAATCCTGATCCATCAGGAATCAATACGAGTGAAACAGTTGGTGAATATTGTGACACATGTGGAGCAGAATGGCATGCACTGGTCTATGATTGGAATAGTCCCGAAGTTTTCCCCGTCACACAAGAAGGGAGCAGCGTTGTCAATATCAAGGTTTGGACCAATAAAGCCGGTACCCTGAAGTTTAAGCTGGAAGGTGGTATGTCTCCAGGCATCGAACGCGACGTACAGGTCACCGAGCTCAATTCCTGGCAGGACTATTCCGTCGACTTTAGCGATCAGATCGGTGCGAGTCATCGCAAACTGGTCTTCTTCTTTAATGCCGGTATACTTCCCGAACCTACTGATGTCTATTATATCGATGACATCCGCCTGAGTGCACCACCCACGGGTTCTGTGCTGGAAGATTTTGAGGATGGCCTAGACCTCGTCTGGGAGTCGCTCGGAGATCCCGGTGTCTTTGGCACTTTCAATGGCGCTGTTGCCAATCCTGATCCAAATGCGATAAATGACTCTCCCTCGGTTGGATCCTATACAAAAGGCACCAGCCAGTTTGGTGGGGTACAGGCGTTTCTGCCTTTGGGCTTTACATTGGAAGATTTTCCACAGCTCAATCTCCAGATCTATGCACCGGCAGGTGCCACTGAACTCACAATGAAGTTATTCAGTCCTTCACAGGGTTTGAAAGCTGTGACGGTGGATATCATGGAAACAGGGGTGTGGGAACAATTGAGTTTTATCTTTTCTGATTTCGTTTCCATTACAGATTTTGAAGAATTGGAAATTGTATTCGATGAGAATCTTATGACACAGGATACCTGGTTATTTGACAATCTCACTCAAGGTCTGGGCACGGTCGATCCTTGTGAGGGCACGATTCCAGACGCCACGATTATCGATGACTTCGATTGTCAACGCAATGTCGCAGTCACCGGTGGTGCTGACAGGCTCACCGTCGAGACCAATCCATTTCCAGGAGGTGCAAATCCCGATCCATTAGATAAAGTAGGCGCGTATGCCGATCCACAGGATGAGTGGTCCGCATTGGTGTATGATTTCGGCGCACCTCTTGACTTATCTTCATATAATCAACTCCGTATTAAAATTTGGTCACCCCTGGCAGTGCCCTTGTTGTTCAAACTTGAAGGTGGCACCGCGCCGGCTGTTGAAGTATGGTCGGAGGTGACACAGGCAAATAATTCATCCTGGATCGCCTATACAATCGATTTCAGTGCTGCATCCGAAACGGATCATACGCGGCTTGCTATTTTCTTCAATGCCGGCCAACTCCCTGCAGGAGCTGATGTCTATTATCTTGATGATGTCTTGTGGCGTCGTGAACCTTTCACGGCCTGTGTGATGGATTTTGAAACGGTGGAAACGACGTTTACGGATTGGACATATTTTGGCGCAGGGAAAGGCACTGTTTTTGAAGTATCTGTAAATCCGGATCAGACAGGTGTCAACCCAAGTGCCAATGTGGGCACCTTCATAGAGCCTGCGGGTGATCCGGTATGGGCTGGGATGTTTGTTGACCTTCCTGCACCGATCGCTCTTCCGACAAGTAATAAGACAATCAAGATGAAAATCTGGTCTGATCACGAAGCGACGATGGTGATGAAACTGGAAGGCGGTCTTGATGGCGCTCCGGGTTCGGGTGACAATGGTGTCCTGTTTTCAACTCCGAATCAATGGGCCGAACTGACATGGGACTTTACTGCACTTGTTCCGGACAATGCACTGTATGGACGTCTTACACTGATTCCGGATATTGGCAATGCGCCGGCTGAACCTGTCACATACTATTTCGACGATGTGGAGATTGCAGATTCAGAATGCGGTCCTTCCGGCATCTTCAACATCAATGTGGACAAACTTGCGATGTATCCGAATCCGGCGACGGATATCCTGCTTGTAGAACAATCTGAAGACTTGAGAATATTCCGTATCATGAACATCATGGGTCAGACGCTGACAACACAGGTGACGAGTGGGCAGACATTGGTAGAGTTCGATGTCGATGCGCTTGTAGATGGTGTGTACGTTCTTACTGCCTATGATGCACATGGTGTGCTGAAAGCAAGTGGGCGTTTTGTGAAGGAATAAAACAGAATCGACATGAGATAAAGAGGCTAAGTGGAATGACAATATTCCCTTAGCCTCTTTTATTAATTCCTGAAAAAGTTTCAGCGCTCTGGTGAACTCACCCCCAGCCCCTCTCTTTGAAGGAGGTTTCATATTAAGATTGATTTGCAGTAAAGAGAGGGGAGCTTAATGCTGAAAGTTTTGTCACGGGTTCCCCTCTCTTTGTTATGATATATCTATATGTGCATTACTTTTAAAAAGAGAGGGGTAAG
>DATDQA010000262.1:0-2779 GCA_035292505.1 Saprospiraceae bacterium
GAAGGTGTGCAGGAAGCCGTAGTCGAACTCTATGCCCTCGCCGGCACTTCGAAAATCCTCGGATCTTTTTGGAGCACGTATTCATCCACTGCTGCCGAGTTAGGTAACATCAAGATGGTCAGAATAAAGGCGGATTCAAACACGATATGAATGCGGATCGCTTTTAAGAAGGGTTTAGGGGTGGATGGGTTTAGATGTTTATGGGGTTAAGAAAAAATTATTGCTGGAACACGAAGATCTGAAAGAGTTTAAAATAGCACGAGATTCCAACACTCGTAGGTAGCTCCTCCGATTCTGCCTTCTTCTTCAACCACTAAACCAATAAACCCCTACACCTCTCAACCTATAAACCTATAAACCTTTCAAACCTTGAAACCTCTAAACCTATACACCTCTCAACCTCTCCACCTTTCTTTCTATCAACTATCTTCACGCCCCTATGCAATTTCTGTATCCGCAATTCCTCTGGGCTCTCGTAGCGCTGGCGGTTCCAATCATCATCCACCTGTTTTATTTCAGAAGATACAAGAAGGTGTTGTTTAGTAATGTGCGCTTTCTCCGTGAGATCAAAGAAGAGACAAGTGCCCGGAATAAACTGCGCAATCTCCTCATCCTCTGTATGCGTTGTCTGGCACTTGCAGCCCTGGTCTTTGCATTTGCCCAACCTTTTATTCCTGTCTCTGATCAGATGCAGGCAGGCATCAGGCATGTGAGCGTCTTTACAGATAACTCGTTTAGCATGCAGTCTTTTGGTGAAGATCTCCCTCTGCTCGATCGCGCGAAACAACTCGCACGTGAGATTGTGAATGCATATAGCCAGGAAGATAAATTCCAGATCCTCACACATGATCTTTCGGCAGGACAACAACGCTATGTCAGCAAGGAAGAAGCGCTTGGCGTGATCGAAGAGGTGGATATCACATCGGCTGTCGCGCCATTATCGCGTGTATTGAGTCGACAGGAGGCCCTTCTCGATAGGGAACTTGTAGAAAACGGGATCAATTACCTTGTCTCTGACTTTCAAAAGAGTATCACGGACATCGATGCGGTCGATACCTCAGTACTGCTCAATCTTGTTCCGATCCAATCTGTCCGCCAGGAAAATGTAGCCATCGATACAGCATGGCTTGATACACCGGCACAAATCCTGAATCAAACGAGCCCACTGATCATCCAGGTCACAAACTACGGCACCGGTGATATCGAAAATGTAAAACTGACAATGACCATCGATGGACAGGAAAAACCTTTAAGTGCATTGAACATTGCCGCAGGCGCAACAGTGACTGATACCGCACAGATCACAATCCTGAAGACCGGCTGGCATGAAGTCACTTTGCGGATCACTGATTTCCCTGTACAATTTGATGATACCTGGTATCTGACGTTCTATGTCGATGAAGAAGTACAAATCCTGGCTGTCAATGGTGGCCTGCCGAATCAGCGACTTGATGCTGCCTTTGCAGCAAGTGCGCACTACAGACTCGACAATCAAAGTGCGGCGCAAGTGGATTTTTCTGCCATGCGTGAGTATGATCTCGTGATCCTGAATGAAGTCGGAAGCATCACGACCGGAATGACAGAAGCCCTCTATCAATACATGAGTGTGACCGGTGGTCGCGTGCTGTTATTTCCTGCTCCGGATCGTCCCGTCTCTGCATATCATGATTTTCTTGTGAGATGCAATGCAAATCCATTTACATCATATCAGCAAGTGGAGAAAGCGGTGGGTTTTATCAACACAGAGGAGTTCATCTTCGACGATGTCTTCGTCCAGACCCGAAATAATCTGCGACTCCCCGTGACTCATGCAAACTACACGACAACAGATCTGCAACGCAGCGGCCGCGAGAAAATCCTCGGCTATCGCGACGGCACTTCTTTTCTGGACAAATATCGAGTTGGCAATGGCATGTTGCTCGTATGTAATGCCCCGCTTGATGAGAATATCAGCGACCTGTCCCGCAATGCAGAAATTTTTGTTCCACTTCTCTATAAATCTGCCATCGCTACCGGCAAAACTGTTCCCGGAGCATACATCATTGGTCGTGATCCGTTGCTTGAAGTCGATGCAAGCACCCTGGAAGCAGATCGTGTCTTCACCTTCAAAGGAGCCTCTGAGTTTATACCGGGTATGACATCGCTGGGTTCTAAAGTAATTCTATCTCCCGGAGACCAGGTGCGGGAAGCAGGATTCTATAAACTGTTTTCCGGAGAACGCGCACTTGGCACTTATGCATTCAACTACGATCGTGCAGAATCATTGCTCGCGTGTTATTCACCACAGGAACTCGCGACGATGATGGGACCAGGGATTCCTATACTACAGGTGACCGGCAAGGAGAGTTTTACGGAAATGATCACGGAGCGCGAGAAAGGCATCCAGTTGTGGAGGTGGTGTATCGGGCTCGCGTTGTTGTTTTTACTTTTGGAGATTACAGCTATCAGGCTTTGGAAGTAGAATTCCTCTTCAATGTTCAATGTTGAGTCCACTCCGAAAAGTCATCTTTTACCCATGCTCACCCCTCGATCCCTTGAAGGGGAAGTCCACACGCATTGAATTTCAATGTATTACGCGGGCGGCGGTTCCACCTTTAGGGGGTCAGGGGGCAGTGAAGCACTTTTTGGAGCAGATTCAATGTTCAATGTTATGTTTAGGGTTGGCTTCTGAGATGAGAGTGTTTTTCTGAGAATTAGTGTACTTGGGTACTTTTGAAGTGATGCAAATATAAATATCATAAGCGAGTATCTCGAACGAGCGATTGCCAAAGCTGAATAT
>DATDQA010000263.1:0-5462 GCA_035292505.1 Saprospiraceae bacterium
ACTCCTCAATCACTGCTGGAAACTCTGGCATGCGTGCGTGATCACCTGGGACGGTATGGTCGTTCCTTGTTGTTTTGACAAGGATGCGACGCATCAACTTGGGACTCTGCGAGAGCAGAGTTTCGAAGAGATCTGGCAGAATGGATCATATACAAAGTTCCGCACGCAGCTGTTGCAGGGACGAGAGACGATTGATATCTGTACGAATTGCACGGAGGGATGCACTGTGTGGAAGTGAAATTAAATAAAAAATTAAAGTCAAAATGTAAAATGCTAAATGTAAAAGTGAAAAGTATGATCGTCCTTCCTTTAGATTTTTGACTTTATCATTTTACATTTTGACTTTAAACGGACCGGACAAATTCATTATCGACGGCCAATGGATTACCGATCCGTCGAATCCGACTGTGGAGGACGATGGGTATGGGATTGAATTCAGCGTTGTTTGTGCCTTGAACCCTCGGCCCAGGGTTAAAACCGGGGAAATTCATTCAATTAGTGCGCGACTTCAGTGTTTCGACTTCTGCTTGCAGAGAAAGCAGTTGTTGTTGCAGTTGAGAATTCAGTGATGACAACTCCTGTACGGCCTTCACCAGAGGCACAACAAATTCAGCATAGCGCAGACCATAAAAGTCATTTTCATTTTTTGGCGCATCGACGCCACTGAAGTTATAACCGATAGCCTGGGCAGCCGATTCTACTTCCTGGGCAATAAAGCCGGAATACTGAATCTGTTCTTTTTCTCTGTTCGTCTGCAGAGATGGATCGCGCTCATTGTAGTGCTCCGCAAAAAAATCATCGTATGCACGCAAGTCAAAATGATAGGTGACCGGCCGTAAACGTTGAATAAACGCTATTCCCGGGACATTCTCAGTAACCTGCGTTTTGAACTGCCTATCTGAGAGTATGGTCCAATTCACTACGCCCCCGATATCAGTTACAGCTCCGTTTCCAATGAAGATTTGATTGGAGGCAGTACAGTCGGCATTGTAACCAATACCTGTAGAGTTTGTATAGTTCGTACCTGTTGAGTTTGCAGAGTATCCAAGCGCTGTACGTTCGCCTCCGGACGTATTTGCAAGGAGTGCGTCTCTACCGACACCTGTATTGTTGTGGCCAGAGATGTTATTGCCGACAGCATCACGCCCTACGGCAGTATTAGAATTTCCGGAGACATTGTCAAGAAGACTCCAGATGCCAACAGCGGTATTAGAGTTTCCTCCCAGATTTACTTTCAATGCTTCTCTTCCCACTGCAGTATTCTCAAATCCGCCGACATTTCCACGCAGTGCATCGACACCCATTGCGGTATTGGAGTAACCACTCTCGTTCATTTTTAACGCGGATGCGCCTAGCGCTACATTTTGCCCTCCGCTGATATTCGATTTTAATGCCTCATAGCCAAGCGCCGTATTCCCATCTCCGGTCGTATTCTCACTGAGGGCATTGTATCCTACAGCATTATTCCAGAATCCCTGCGTCTTCTTTAATGCATTTACTCCAACCGCCACACTGAACGGGTTGGAAACCCCATTGTCTTTTTGTGCAAAAGCCATCGCACTATCCCCAACTGCCACATTGCCGATCAGATCATTTTGGGTCTGGTACATCGCGCCATTTCCTATCGCCACATTTCTATTCCCTGATGTAAGCGCCGACAAGGCAAAGTTTCCAACTGCGACATTATAATTGTTCGTGGCATTGGTCAGGGCATTCGAACCCACCGCTACATTCGATTGACCACTCCCGTTCATTTTTAGTGCGGATGCGCCTAGCGCTACATTTTGCCCTCCGCCGATATTCGATTTTAATGCCTCGTAGCCAAACGCCGTATTCCCATCTCCGGTCGTATTCTCACTGAGGGCATTGTATCCTACAGCATTATTCCAGAATCCCTGCGTTTTCTTTAACGCGTTTGCACCAACGGCCACACTGAATGGATTGGCAACCCCATTGTCTTTTTGTGCAAAAGCCATCGCACTATCACCTACTGCTACATTGGATATCAGATCACTCTGTGTCTGATACATCGCAGCATTTCCTATCGCCACATTCCTGCTACCCGTTATATTATTTGTCATAGCTTTTCTACCGATTCCAATATTTGCATTGCCTTGCGTGTTGGCATTGAGTGACCCTTCTCCAATAGCGACATTATCATTCCCCTGATTATTTGTAGCAAGCGCACCTGAACCAATTCCGGTATTATTTGAACCGCTGGTCGTATATCTCAATGCCCATGCTCCGAATGCGGTATTATCGCTTCCTGTAACCGAAGTGAGCGAACTGCTGCCGACCGCTGTGTTGAAATTTCCACTCATGGCAATACCTCCTGAATTGGCACCGATCATTGTATTTTCAGTGGTTCCGCCTCCCATGTTTTGACCTGAATTCTCACCAATGAAGGTGTTGAGTCCAACATCCTTAATGTCCAGGCGAACAACACCATTAGCATTTGATTGCAAGACCATTCTTTCGCTCCCCGCAAGATCAAATCTGATAATATCCTCATCGGGACTTTCCTCCACCTGTACCTTGGTATCATTATCTGCATCGCGTAATGTGCTCACATACCCGCTGATGAGTTCTTCCCATGTCGTGCCCGTATAGAACCAAAAACTTTCTGAGGTCATGTCATACACGAGCAAGCCCGAAGCAGGTGAATCAATCAATCCGCGTTCACCGCTTGTCATGCGCGGGACCAGCACACCCTTTTCTGTGCTCTTGATATCAAGCATCGCGCTTAAGTGGGGCGAAGAATTGTCAGTATTGATACTTACCTGCGTATAAGCTATTTGGATGGAGGCTGTCACCGTAAGCGCTGTAAACCAAACCTTGATCATGATATAAGTATTTGTGGTACAAATTCGGGGCATGGTTCCGATGATTCTAGCACGAATGCTTCTGCTGCTGGAATCGTGAGTAAACGGTATATCTGGGACGCGACGTGGGATAGGGAGATCGCCTTGCGCAAACTAAAGCTTTTTCCGGGAGGCATGATTCTTTACACCTTCAGGAACTTCATCAATTCTGCCTTCTGTGCGCGTGCTACCGGGACTTGTGTCGCATCCCGCATCACCAGATAACCTCCCTGTCCTCGGACATATTTCTCCACATGATTCAGATTCGCGAGATAGCTTTTATGAGCGCGGAAAAACTGGGGGAACTCAAGCATCCCCTCCATCTCCTTGAGTGTCTTGGCGATCAGGTACTTCTTTTTATTGGCCAGAAACACCCAGGTGTAGTTACTGTCTGCCTGGAGATAGGTAATGTCATTGACATGAACCATGGAAAATCCATCGCTTGTAGGCAACGCGATCTGCTCAATACCAGTCGTTGTCTGCACGCGGATATTTTGCATCAGTGCTTCGAGTCCCAACTTATCAAGTTTTAGTTGTTGCTGATCACGGACTCTTTGCATTGCCTGAATAAGTTTCTCTTTACGTACTGGCTTCAACAGATAGTCCAGAGCATTGAACTCAAACGCTTTGATCGCAAACTGATCATAAGCAGTGACAAAAATGATATTGAAGTCGATTTCAGCTAACTGTTGCAAAAGTTCAAAACCGTTCATGCCAGGCATTTCGATATCCAGAAAAAGGATATCGAACTCTGATTTCCGGATTTCCTGGAGTCCTTCAAGGGGATCTTTACAAGTTGCAATAACTTCGACTTCAGGGCAATAGGCATTGAGTTCAAAAGTCAATGATTGCAAGCTGCTTTTTTCATCGTCAATGAGGATTGCTTTAAGTTTAGACATCTTCTGAGGTTGATATTGCAGTTTTAAGAATACAGGTCATTGGATGCCGGAATCCTGACAATCACTCTTGTACCCGCGGGCTTACCAGATGCATCATGTTTGTCCTTGATCTCTGAGGTGATACCGAGCGCGTCCATCTTGTTCATGATCTCGATACGGTCCTGTGTAATGCCCATGCCCATACTCATGTACCGGGTTGCGGAGAGGCTTTTCATTTTTAGTGCATTTTCACGACCGACGCCATCGTCATCAATGATGCAGGCGATCATGTTGTCTTGTTTTACAAATTGCAGCAACAGGTGACCGCGCACTTTCTTATGCATGAGTCCGTGCCAGATGGCATTTTCAACATAGGGTTGTAATAGCATCGGAGGGATCTTAATATCCTCAAGGTGTATGGAATCATCGACGAGATAAATAAAGTCGAATTCATCATCAAACCTCAGTTTTTCCAAATCTACATAGAGGATCAGCGTTTCGAGTTCGTCTTTCAGTGAGATCGACTTCTCCCGTGAATTCTGCAAGATCATCCGGATGAGGTGCGCAAAGTTCGACAGGTACTCAGCAGCGAGTTTTGGTTCCGCATGCAGGATATAGTTCTTTATGGAATTCAGACTGTTGAACATAAAATGCGGATTCATTTGAGAACGCAATGCTTTGAGTTCGAGTTCAGCAATTTTCTTGCTGACTTCTACGCGTGCTTCTTCTTGTCTTCTGATGCGCCGGATTCTCCACTGCATGATCCCTATGATCGCTGAGATAAGAATGAGTGCGCTAATTATGATAAACCACCAGCGAAGGAAGAAGGGCGTACCGATCACGATAGCAAGTGATTTTATCGGTGCATTGCTATGTGGTTTCCCGGTTTTCACCTCCAGGGTATAAGTGCCGGGAGAGAGCGAGGGCAGGGTCACGAGTTTGTTTTTACCAAGGGAGAGCCAGTCATCCTGCAGCCCTTTGAGACGGTAACAATACTCCACGCGTACATCTGTCGGAAATGCGAGGCCTTGAAACTCGATATCCACAGCGCCGTGACCGGGCATCAATTCAAGCGATCCAAGACTATTGATAGACTTTTTCGTAGCCAATGCATCACCACCAATACGGATCTGATTGATGACTACTTTTTCTGAAGATGGAGTGACAGAATTCCACAAAGCAACAGGATCGAAGACAATCATGCCATTTGCACAATGGGTCGCAATCTGGCCATCAGATACTGTGATCACTTGTACAGGATCGATCCAGGAATCAGGCAAACCTTCATTTATCCCAAAAAATCGCACCTCACGTGTGACTGGGTCAATACAGTTCATCCCACTAATCGTAAAAGTCCAGATCCTGCCCTGATCATCGATGTGCAGCTCTATGGAAGTAGGACTGATCATTCCGTCATCGATCGTAAATGCATCTAGCATAGCAAGACTATCCCCTTCCAGACGGTATTTACCCACGAGCGTGAATGAACTCATCCAGATATTGCCGGCTGCGTCTTCACCGACGTATTGAATATCCTGTTGATTTGGATTAAAGTATGAGTCATATTTCAGCTGTTGTGCCTTACCGGACTGAAGGTCGATCTTGTATATATCGTCCGAGTACAGAAATGCGTTGTTGTTTTTTGCAAACGTAAATCCTTCGAAACCATTACGTACGATGTCAGAGCCTTCTATCAGTTGTTTCTGGTTCAAGCAATGTACTG
>DATDQA010000264.1:0-7992 GCA_035292505.1 Saprospiraceae bacterium
TTCAACATCCCGCCTTTCCCTGTGCCGGAAGGAATCTCTGCATAAAGTTGCTTTGACAACTCTTCAAGGTGCGAAGCAACATCGGTGTAGGTCTTTTCTGTTTTGAGCAAACGCACACCACAATTGATATCATATCCAATACCACCAGGTGAGATCACGCCATCCGGATAACTTGTCGCCGCTACACCACCGATCGGAAAACCATAACCCTCATGTGCATCGGGCATCACCATCGCTGCTTTGCGAATTCCGGGGAGAGTGGCGACGTTCATGAGCTGTTCGAGAGAGCGGTCCTGGAGCAATGCTGGGAGCAACTCCTCTAATGCATAGACATGGGCAGGCACCCGCATACCCGGTTTTGCGGTCATTGGGATTTCCCATAACTGTGGACCTATGCGAATGAGTAGTTCTTTGTTCATCAGACGTCAAAGATGACGACCGTTTGCCAATTGCCCGCATCATTCATTCTTACTTCTGCTTCATGATAGGTCACTGCCTTGATATCTTCGTCAAATTGATCTACAAAATAACCATGGAGTATTGCATGCAAACTGGCGTCTTTAAGTTGATCGATCCGCAGGGAATTGAAGATTGTTTTCTTTTCATAACCCTCTGTCAGGACATCCGACAGGAAATCGATCAGCAATGTGGTGATATCCGGTGATGTGAGGTGTATGCGATATTCGTGTTTACTACTGCTACCTGGTTCTTTATCGGAGGCATGCAGAATCGCATTCATTCCTTCCAGTGCTGTATGAAAGAGTTCTTCCAGAGTCGATGCTTCGATAAGCATCCTGATATCTGCGGTATGTGGGAGGAATTCGAAATGATGCATAATCACTTCTCTGGACTGCTGACTACGAACTGGCTACGGTTTTCCTCTGCCTTCTCGGTTACCGGCTACCGTTCACCGTTTACTCTACAATTCTCCGGATCCCAATTGACAATCTTCTTTTCGAACAAACTTACATTACTCGCCAGTGCGGGTCCTGCGGCACGCATACCGAAGAGTGCATCTTCTATAATAGGCTTTCCATCGCGGATGCCTGCATAAAAATTCAGATGATGATCAAAATTTGCGCTATAGTTTTTTGGTGAAGTATATTCCACATCAGGTTCAATCATCTCAGGACGTGGTTCAGGGTAATTCGCCTCGTACCACTTCACATATTCCTTCTGTTGTGCTGCGCTGAATGTATCGAAGGAATCCCAGCCACCATAGGTCGGTCTTGTCGAGATCTTATGATACATCACTTTCACTGATCCCCATCCCATTGTGATCACGCCATCTGTCCCGATGAGCCGAAGACCTTCATCGAGGTCAGCGCCGTCGACAAAATTTACGCGCATCTGGAGATTGAATGCAGGATGCTGCTTCGTCTGCGGATAGTCATAGATCCCGAGACAGATGTCGGGCACATCCCGACCGTCTTTCCAGAAGCGTAATCCACCTGATGCATAGATGCGCTCGGGCCCATGCGAACTGGTGATCGCATGCAAAGCAGAAAACAAATGCACGAAGAGATCTCCTGCGATACCGGTCCCGTAGTCGCGATAGTTTCTCCACCGGAAGAAACGCACAGGATCATAAGGGACCTTTGGCGCATCACCGAGGAAAGCATCCCAGTCCACAGTGCCTGCGCGTGCATCGGTAGGAATCGCATACTGCCAGGCGCCATTAGAACTATGTCGATCCATCCATGTCTCCACCAGGATCAGATCACCGATGACTCCTGCTTCAAAAAGTTCTTTCGCTTTTTCTGTGACGATGGAACTCACACGTTGACTACCTACCTGGCATACCTTACCTGTACTTTTTTGCGCGGCAATCACTGCAGCGCCTTCTTCGAGTTGGTGCACCATCGGTTTTTCGATATACACATGTTTGCCTTTCTGCATCGCTTCGATAGCTATCCGGTCATGCCAGTGATCACCGGTAGCGACGATCACAGCATCGATATCATTCCGGTCAAGAAGTTCTTTATAATTCTTTGTGACCAAAAGCTCTTTACCGAGCACTTCACGTGCGCGATCCAGCCTCCCTGTATAGAGGTCACAGACACCGACGATTTTCACACCCGGCACGTGCGAAGAAGTTTCTGCATTATTAAACCCCATGATGCCCATACCGATGATCGCGATATTGACATTATCATTCGCGGAATATCGTTTCTGAGGTCGCACTGTCTTTAGTTCGATGGTACGATCGACAGCCGCGTGGAGCAATGCAGGAGTAGTGCCTGTGACGATCGCGGTACTGATCGCTTGCCTGATGAATTTTCTGCGCGATTTTAATGACATAGCTAAGAGTTGATAGTTGAGATATTCAGAGTTGAATGACCAATTTATTCAGAGATTATAAAGAGCTTATAATTGTGTAGACCCGGACTTGCCATGCATTGCAATATTCAGGTCACCAAATTCATATTTCATAACCGGGATGAACACCCAGATTCCCATACAGTATCCCCAAAGCCCTCGCTTTTCTGCTTTCCTGCCCTGCCTGCTGGTGCCAAAGGCATCCCTTTGGGGCCGGCCGGCTTTCATCTTTCCGTCCTTTCTTTAATTCCCCCCTTCACTCCACGGTGGTGTGACACCATTCATTCGTGCGTAGGCGATGAGCTGGCCAAGATGTTCACTGGTATGATCCACACCGAGCATGATAGCAGAGAGCTTGGTGTATTCGCCCGGGAAAGGAAAAGTGACGACATCGCCCAGTTGTTCATTACCAATTTTCAATATGCCGTCTTTGAGAAAAGCATATGAGCTCCTGACTGTCTCAATAACATTTGTTTTTCCTGTGACATTCTTTTCAAGTGTCCATGGATCGAGTCCCTCAGGAAGTGTAAAGCCAGCAACCTGCATGAACATAAAATTGCCCGCAGCGACATGCAGTAGTGATTCCTGAACTGAGCGGACACCTTCTGCAGGCCGCCAGTTGTACTGTTCGTCGGTGAATTTCTCAGCAAGGCTGAGCACCTTCCCTTCGTTAAAACTGATGAATCCCACAGCTTCCTTTTGCACGGAAGACTGAGCAAAAAGCCCCAACGGAATGCATAATGTGAATAATACAATTAAGTTTTTCATACAGAGTTTGTTTTTGAAATATTTTGAATGAACTGTTGCTCTTTAACGGTAAGGGGTTGAAATTTACAGTTTTCCGGGTAATAGAGATTGGTAGGGTTGAACCCGGGTGTGTGATAAACTGCAGGTTCATACTTCTTAAAAAGGAGCGAGGTGACCTCGAAGCCTGCCTGACTATGTTTGTTTGTTAGTATTTCATAAAAGCAAAACACGCAATGCCTCCCGCCGAAGAAATTCTTGCCGTGCTCAGGAAGTCAAGCAATGACCTGATCCTGGTTGCCATTATCTTCCATGTACTTGTATTGCTCTTTGCCATTTCACTCTTCAGAAGATGGCGACCGGAAAAAAGGATAGCAGGTATACTGTTATCTATTCCTCTGTTGTCGGTATCACTCATCGCATGGATGTATGGAAATCCATTCAATGGCCTCGTTTTCGCAATCTTTTTTGTCTTGTTAATTCTATTTGCAGTGAAACTTCCCCGTGAACCGATCGACATTGCAGAAAAAGTCTGGATCGTTCCAGCCGTATTGCTGATTGCCTTCGGTTTATTCTATCCGCATTTCCTTGAAGCGCATCCTGCGATGTACCTGGTCGCAGCACCTGCGGGTGTGATTCCATGTCCTACATTGTCGATTGTGATTGGTTTTACAATCCTTTTCAGGCACTTCAATTCCAAAAGATGGACAGTGACCCTGGCAGCAATTGGACTGTTCTATGGAGTCTTCGGACTGGAGAAATTGCATGTGAACATGGACGTCATCCTCCTCATCGGTTCTTTGCTTTTGCTGATGCGTGTTTTCTCTATCTCACACAGAGACGCGAAACCATGGAAAAAACAATTCTCTGTCTCTCACAGAGACACAGAGACCACGGCAAAACCGAATTGAGTTATGCTCTGATCCCTTTCGCCTTTAATCCGTTCCGCCGTTCCCTATTCTTAAATATATTCACCTTCTTTTTTCAAAAACACTCTATTGTTCTACAAACTCTTCCTATGAAACTTTCCCTTTCCCAACGCGCGATTGTCGGCTTCTTCAAAGGTGTGAATGGCGTCATCTCCTGGCATCGCCTTCCTAAGTGGTTCGGTATCCTCAACCTGCTCTCGTATCGCTACGAGCTCCGGGCAAAAAATCTCTATGATACGTATCCGTCACCCGAACATCAGGGAGATCCAAAGACATGTCCCTTTCATGACACGAAGTTTTATGCGATACGGAATTCCGATGGCAAGTTCAATGATGTGAATCAGCCGCTCATGGGGTGTACCGGAATGCGCTTTGGCCGGAATATGCCTCGAGAATTTACAGCAGCACCTACACAGGAAGAACTCCTCAATCCGAATCCACGCGTGATCAGTGAAAAACTAATGAAACGTACGGAATTCAAACCTGCAACCATCGTAAATCTTCTTGCAGCACCATGGATACAGTTCATGGTACACGATTGGTTTGGTCACTATGATAGTGAAGAGCTTATCGAGATCCCGCTTCCTCCCGGTGACAACTGGTCAGAACCGAAGATGCGTGTGCATCGCACATTAGCCGATACACCTTTGCATGAGATAGACCGGAAGTTTCCTGTGTATCGCAATAAGAATACCCATTGGTGGGATGGCTCGCAGATCTATGGTTCGACGGAAGCAATGACACAGGTATTGCGTGGCAATGCAGGCGATGGTAAACTGCATGTAGAGGAGGGAAGTACCGATCATTTTCTCCCACGTGATCATCGGGGTATTCCAATTTCAGGATTTACTGACAACTGGTGGACGGGCCTCGAATTGCTGCATACCATCTTTGCCCTTGAGCATAATTCTATCTGTAGTGAATTGAAGCGTCACTTCCCTGCCTGGACAAGTGATCAACTCTTTGACACGGCACGTCTTATAAACTGTGCTTTAATGGCCAAGATTCATACCGTCGAATGGACGCCTGCAATCCTGCCCCATCCCGCATTGCAGATCGCCATGAATGCAAACTGGTGGGGTCTGCTCGGTGAAAAACTCTATAAGATGTGGGGACGTGTCGGCAAAGGAGAAGTATTAAGTGGCATTCCCGGATCGGGAGTTGATCACCATGGAGCACCTTTCAGTCTGACGGAAGAATTTGTCTCTGTCTATCGCCTGCATACACTACTGCCGGACAATATTGCCTTCTATGATGTGCAGACAGGCAAGCATAAGACGACACTGGACATGAAAGAGGTGATCTTCGAAAAAGCACGTCGACCAATGCAGGAGGGACTGACATACACAGATCTGTTTTATTCTTTCGGTATCAATTATCCTGGTGCGATCACCATTCACAACTTCCCGAATTTCCTCCGCGATGTCATCACACCGGATGGCAAGCATCTTGATATGGCCACTGTCGATATCCTGAAAGATCGCGAGCGCGGTGTACCGCGTTATAATACTTTCCGTCGCCTGATTCACATGAGTCCTGCAAAGAACTTTGAAGATCTTACCGGCGGCAATAAACTTCTCGCAAAAGAAGTAAGTGATATCTACGGTGGGGATATAGAAAAAGTCGATCTGCAGATCGGGATGTATTGCGAACCATTACCCAAAGGTTTCGGTTTCAGTGATACTGCCTTCCGCATTTTCATTCTGATGGCATCTCGTCGTCTGAAGAGTGACCGTTTCCTTGCCTCCGATTTCAAACCGTTGATCTATACCAAACCCGGTATGGATTGGGTACAGAATATGACAATGAAGGATGTGTTGGTGAGGCATTATCCTGAGTTACGTGCGCCCATGCGTAATGTGAAGAATGCGTTTCATCCGTGGGAAAAAGTTGGCGGTTGAAGAAAAGATTGGGAGGTTTGTGGGTTTAATGGTTTATAGGTTCGGATCCGTTCTGCCGTTTCGCCCGGTAATGAATAAATCATCAATCAAGTAGTCAATCACAGAACTTCCTCTTCTGGCTCTTGTGGCTCCTGAATTTGTCATTCGCCATACTCCTCACATGGAGTGGAGCAACAGCTACCGGTCAGGCTATGGACACAGGGATTGATCTGGATACGATGTTGTTGATCAGAGTGAAGATTGTTTTGATAGGGTGTCTGCTCACGCGATTTGTCATAAAACAACATATGATAAGCATGTGGATAGTCGGGGCGTCGAGTGAATGAGCTGCCAGCCCGCCCGGACGCCCGCCTGAATGACAGAGTCGGGCAGGAAGTCCATTTGGACGGGGTTTAGCGCAGGAGTTGATCACAAGTTGCTGCTTACCTTAGTGGTAAATGAAAAAGACGAGTACCAATCATACCTCCGAAATCCCGGGAACAGATATCCAGTCGTTAAGAAAGGAGCTCGAACAACTCGAGACGAAAATGCGTGTGGCAGTGCAAAAACAGACCACAGTGATCGAGCGCTTGCACCCTGCACAAAAAATCAGTGCACTGAACCTGATCCGGTATCTGGCATTACGGAGTGAAGACATCCGCTCCTTGCAGGATCAACTGCACATCGCCGGCCTATCATCACTTACAAGCTGTGAATCACATATCCTGAGACAGACTCAGGCTTGTCTGGAAAGGCTTGGCAAGACCTATTCTGACGACGAGATTGCGGTATGCGACTATTATAAAGGAAGGGAGATCATTCAACAACGCGCTGAGCAATTATTCGGTAAGCAGCAAGACGATGCGATTCCCTGGATCATGGTCACCTTTGATACAAACTTTGCTGACAACTACAAGTTGATCAGAAAGCTTCTCGAAGCCGGGATGAATGTAGCCAGGATCAACTGTGCACATGATGATGAAGAAACCTGGCAAAACATGATAGACCTCGTCCGTCACGCCAGTGAGAAAACCGGACTTCCATGCAAAATCTATATGGACATCGGTGGTCCAAAAATGCGTACGCGTATCTTAGGCAAGAGAAAACGGAGAGGAGAAATACGCGTATCAGTGAACGAAACGATCATGTTTGCTGAGCGTGGTTCAAAATATAACTCCAAAGAAGTTGTGATCGGTTGTGATGAGCCCAATGTAATCAGTCAACTAAAACCGGGTGAACGTGTCTTATTTGACGATGGGATGATAGAAACACAAGTGATGTCGAATCGCAAAGGCATTGCCAAATTAGAAGTGACGCGTGTGTCGAGTAAGAAGTCATTGTTAAAAACAAAGAAAGGCATCAACTTTCCCGACAGCAACCTGGATCTGCCGGCATTGACGAAGCAAGACCGCAAACATATTCCGTTTATCTCTGCACATGCGGATTTATTAGGGTATTCTTTCGTACGGAATGCAGCCGGCGTTTCTGAGTTACAAAAAGCACTTGATGCTTATGAAAAAAGACCGCATATCATCCTGAAGATTGAAACCCCACATGCTGTATTGAATTTTCCATCTCTCCTTATTCATGGTATGCAAGATGAAGTATTCGGAGTCATGATTGCACGCGGCGATCTCGCCGTAGAGATCGGATTCGAGCGCATGAGTGAAATACAGGAGGAAATTCTCTGGATCAGTGAAGCGGCACATGTGCCGGTAATCTGGGCGACACAAGTCCTGGAGACTCTCAACAAATCCGGGCTTGCTACGCGGGCTGAAGTCACAGACGCATCCTATGCAGCAATGGCGGAATGCGTGATGATCAATAAAGGAGATTATATCATCGAAGTGTTAAAGACACTGATAGATATCATGCAGAGAAGCAGCGCGCATCACACGAAAAAGAGATACACATTCAGGCCCATGCAGATTGCGAGAGATTATTTTCTTGCAGAAGAAAAAGTCAAAATGTAAAATAATAAATGTGAGTCCACTCCGAAAAGTGCTTCACTACCCCCTGACCCCCTAAAGGTGGAACCGCCGCCCGCATAATACATTGAAATTCAATGTGCGTGGACTTCCCCTTCAGGGGATCGAGGGGTGCGGGAGGACAAAAGATGA
>DATDQA010000265.1:0-40578 GCA_035292505.1 Saprospiraceae bacterium
CGGTATCGTTGTTCACCCATCCTGCGCAAGTACGCACGTGAGGGCAAATTATTTTATTCTTGACTCAACTCTCTACATCATAGATGTCAACAGAAGAATTAGCAAAGACCATTATAGATAAAATGTACGCGCATGATGCCTTCAGTCAATGGCTGGGTATTGAGCGCATAGAGGATGGCCCTGGCATCTCTGTCCTGCGGATGACCGTGCGCGAGGAGATGACGAATGGCTTTCAGATCGCACATGGCGGTATCACATTTTCGCTAGCGGATAGCGCGTTTGCATTTGCCTGCAACAGCCCTGGCAAAAAAGCAGTATCAATTGAGTGTGACATCAACCATTTGAAAACTGTCAATATGGGAGATATCTTAATCGCAAAGGCTGAAGAAGTGTCGTGCAGCAATAAACTCGGCGTATATCATGTCAAAGTAGTGAATCAAAAGGATGAGACAGTAGCGTTGTTCAAAGGGCTTGCGTACCGGACGTCGGAAGATTGGGATGTGTGAAAACTCAAACTCAAGTGCAAACTCAAACTCAATAAAAATGGCTAACAGCGAATGGCGAACGGCCAATGGCGAATAACAAATGGCCACCATCAATTTTACATACGCGCTCAAACGCTTCTTTCCGGAGCTCAAATCTCAGGACATAGATGGTAAGTCAGTAAAGGAAATTTTAGACATTCTCGAACAGCGATTTCCAGGGATGCGGGGTTATATCCTCGATGACCAGGGCCGACTGCGTGAACATGTGAACATTTTTCTGAATGGTGAACTGATCAAGGATAAATTCTGTCAGAGCGATGTGGTCGGCACGACGGATGAGATATTTATTATGCAGGCGCTGAGTGGTGGTCGCGGAATTCTTAATTCGTAATTCGTAATTCTTGATTCTTAATGTTCGATTCTTAATAACTTCATGCCTCAATTTAAAAACATTGTATGGTCTTCTAAACCAATAAACCTATCAACTTATACACCTTTACTATGAAGCTGCTCGTCTCCACCCGCAAAGGCCTTGTGATCTACTCACAGACAAATGGCAAATGGAATTATGAGAGCCTGCACTTTCAGGGCATTCCTATTTGTTTGTCATATTATAACCCTCTCAATGAAATGCTTTGGGCATTTCAGGATCATGGACATTGGGGGATCAAAATGTCTAAGTCAAATGACTTTGGGAAGACATGGCAAGACGTTGAAGCCCCTAAGTTTCCCGAAGGAGCAGAAGTAAAGGATGCGCAACCGGCATCGCTGAGTTATGTCTGGGCAGCTCAACATGTCGGAGATACGCTTTGGCTTGGAACAGTGCCGGGTGGGTTATTTAAGACCGAAGACAACGGAGAAACGTGGGAACTCAATCGCGCGCTTTGGGATGACCCGATGCGCAAGACAAATTGGTTCGGAGGTGGTATGCGTGATCCGGGTCTTCATTCGATTGTTGTCGATCCGCGTGACTCGAAGCACATGCATATCGGTATTAGTTGTGCGGGCGTATATGAGACTCTTGATTGCGGCAAAAGCTGGCAAGTGCGAAACAAAGGACTGCGTGCGGATTTCTTACCAGATCCTTACGCAGAGATAGGTCATGATCCACACCTGCTTGTGGGCTGTCCATCAGCACCGGAGTATCTCTGGCAACAGAATCATTGTGGGATTTTTAAATCAGTAAATGGCGCTGCTTCATGGGATGATGTGACTGAACAAGGAGGTCCGGCCAAATTTGGATTTGCAGTAGCGGTCGATGAAAAGAATCCGCAGCGTGCCTGGGTAGTCCCAGGCGTCAGCGATGAGATCCGTATCGCCGTCAATGGCGCACTCTGTGTATGTCGTACCGATGACGGTGGCAAGACGTGGAATGCGTTCCGTGCAGGTTTACCACAGGAAGGTTCATTCGACATCGTCTACAGGCATGGCCTTGCACATTTTGGTAATCAACTCACCTTTGGAAGTACAACCGGCAATTTATTCCATTCGCAAGATGCCGGAGAAAGTTGGCAAGTGATCAGCAATTATATGCCAATGATCTATGCGGTGGATTATGTGTACGTGTGATGAAGAGTGACACGTGCGGTTGCTTACAGGCGAATAATCCAAAGAGGTGCGGTGGTTCTTGGCGTATTTCGTCGAAATACGAACACGCTTAATGCATTATCATCTGAAAATCAACTGCTTCATCTTCGGCGAATTTCGAACTCCGCGATTTTCCGCCACTCTCGTATATCCAGTTCCCCTTCGCTTATGCGATGCTGTTATCCAGCAATTCGGTAGTGACTCATTTTGCTTGACATCCCTGCCTGTTCGGTGCCATAGGCATCCCTTTGGGGCAGACAGGCGCGAAGGACGTCCCCCCATACCCGCATAGTCGGGCAGGCAAATTAGCGCTAATGCAGACGAGCCTTTTCGTGTCATTCTTTTTTCGTGATAATTCGTGTGGTTCGTGGAAAAGATGTTTATCAAAGTGAAGCACTACCAGCAATTCCCCTCACATTGGATCCCGTGATGTTGAATTCGAAAATTTATAGCCTTTCCATCCGTTATATTTGGCCTACCTGAATAACCATTAAAATGAAAAGAGCATATTTCATTCTCGTCCTTGCAATGTGCGGAGGTTTTTCTCTTGCGCAATCGCCCAAATTCACGGTATCCGTTAGCAGCGATACCGTTCTCCTTGGCAATTACTTCGAAGTGAAATTCACAATTGAGAACTCGACTGCATCCGGATTCGATGCTCCTGATCTCCATGAATTTAATGTGATCGGTGGACCAAATACGTCCTCAAGCATGAGTATCACCAATGGCGAAGTCAGTCAAAGCGCATCCTACACCTATTACCTTGAGCCCGGGGATATCGGTGTGTATACAATCAAACCCGCCTACCTGACGACAGGCGAGGTAGCATTGGAAACACCGCCAATCGATATCATCGTGATACCGAATCCGGAAGGGATTATTCAGCGACCACACACTCCTGGCAAACGTATCGAGCCGTTCCTGATGCCAAGGAAGACTGAGGAAGAACCAACACGTCCACGCAAGAAGTTTTAATACGACATGCGCAACGAAATGTGGACTTTTCTGTGCATCGGATTCTTATCATTCACTCTTGATGCACAAGACGTCACCTTCACTGCAACAACGAATGCAAAGCAGGTCGCAACTCAAGGTATATTTCAGGTCACCTTTACCCTTGAGAATGCGCAAGGCCAAGACTTCCAGCCCCCCGATTTCAAAGGTTACGACTATGTCTCGGGTCCTGCACAATCCCGATCTACGAGCATCATCAATGGAGTGATGACTCAATCACTCAGCTATACCTATTCTTTGATGCGTATGAAACCGGGAATCTACACGATCGGTCCGGCGAGCATCAGGGTGGGATCAAAAACTCTCACAACAAGACCACTCACCGTTGAAGTCGTACAGGGTAAACCCAATACTCCCGGTGCGGATCCCGCAGCATCACATGATGTCTTCTTGCGCGCAATCGTAAGCAGCAATGTTGCATACCCCGGCCAGCAGGTGCGGCTCGACTATAAGGTTTATACGACAGTGAACGTGCGTAACTATAATACGCTGAGTGAAGACGAATATGCTCAGTTTTATTACCGCTATGTACAGGACTTCAATAACAGGGCTCAACTTGAAGTCGTGAACGGCATACAGTACACCGTGCAGACAATCAAATCACTTGCGCTCTTCCCAAAGCAGTCGGGTAATTTCGGCATCGCTCCGATGGTGGCAAGTCTCGGTGTTGCCGTAAAAGGAGAGCGGCCGAGTTTGTTGTTTGGCACGCACACAATTCCTGTCACGGTGGCATCTGATTCAGTGATTGTGAAAGTGCTGCCATTACCTTCTGGTGCACCTTCACAATTCTCTGGAGCCGTGGGAAAATATACAATGACTGCGCAGATCAATAAGCATCGGTTGACCACAGATGACGCGCTGGTGCTCACTTTGGATATCATTGGTAACGGGGATCCAAAACGTTGGTCACCGCCTGATCTCAGCGGACTGCAAACAGAGTATGAACTCTATGATCCGAAAATCCTCATCGATGAATCAATAGATGAACATGGTGCCTTCAGGCATCGGCGGATGATCGAGTACCTTATGATTCCACGACGTGCAGGCGAGAGGACGTTGCAGGTGGACTTTGCTTATTTCGATCCGGACAGTGGGACTTATCGCACAATTTCCACGCCGTTGTTTGAGATTGCAGTAGTACAGGGGACACGGACAGCAAAGGGGGATCAGGTATTCTCCGGAGATGCGGAATCCAAAGAGTTGCATGGTCTTAAACCCATGCGTGCCGGAAGTCGTGGTGTATTTTTATTTACTCCACTCTATTTCACATTATTGCTACTTCCGCTCGTTGGTCTTGCAGCAGTCTGGTGGATGAAGCGGAAAGAAGATTTGTTTGAAGCGTTGGATCCGATCGAAAAGAAACGTCGTCGTGCACGTAAACTGGCAGAGCGACATTTGATGGAAGCGCATCAGAATCTCACAGGGACGGACCGGATATTTTATGACAGTCTCTCACGCGCGCTTTTCTCTTATCTCTCTGCGAAACTCAATATTCCTACCTCAGAACTTACCAAAGCAAATATTTCTGCACATCTCGATCGTCTCAATCTTCCAGTCGAACTCCGGGAAGAAGTTATAAACATTCTTCTGACAAGTGAGCAGGTCCTCTATGCCGGCGTGTCTTCCAATGCAGACAGGACGTTTATGTATGATAGAGCGGTAGCGATGATAGAACGGGTAGAGGGAATCGGGTAAACAGATTGATAGAATTCTTATGAAGACGGTTTTTACAATAATTCTCATCATAATTGGCCAACTTGTATATAGCCAGAGTTTTCAAGAAATGAAATCACAGGTATGTAGATGTCTTCAGGAATTCTGTGCAATACGATTTACAGAAGCACAAATTGAGAGCCTGTATAGAAAGCATTCAGAGTTGATTGCACTACAACCTGATATTGCGTGTCAACAATTACGCTTCAATTTGAGCACTCTGTTTGATAGTATCTGGGCGGCGCAAATCCATAACGCTAAAGAATCGATCTTCTATTCAAATTACACTGGCTCTTATCACAAGTATGAGTTTCCAGACACAGTAATACAGGAACTACAATTGTATTTCATTTCTCTGAATGACACGCTATCAATAAAAACTAAAGGTGAATTCCTTGAACAATATTTGGGTGTCAAGTACGGAAATCAAAAATTTTATCTACAATACTTAGTAGAGAAATTAAGGATCAGGCGGGAATGGGCTATCTCATATGAAAATTCATTTGCCAATCGCCTGGTACAATTTGAAATCACGTATGCATGGAGGTCGACTGTCTTTGATCGACAGATTAAAAGACTAAACAAGCGATTTTATCAAACCCTTTCAGTCAATGAAAGAGAAAACCTGGACTCGCTGAAAAATGATTATCAGATCTATCTGATAAAGATGAAAACAGAAGTTGTAAGACGCCATGCTTTAGAAGATCAGACCGGCATAGGTCCATTACAACTGAATTACCTCACTAGGGCTTTGGATGTCTATAGTAGATATCCCAATTATTGTGTGATCTATTGTCCAGAATACGAGAAATATCAGATTTGGGACTCTAAACAATTAGCGCAGTTTAATAGAAGCCTTAAAACTCTTATTCTAAATCACCTTCCGGATTTGTTGAAATTGAAGGCAAAAGCGGATGGACATCGTGAAAAAGCAAAGGTGAGATACAAAAAGACACAAACGAAACCTGGCATCACGACAGAAACCAGACGAAAGGGAACTGTAGTGACAATTGTCTCGGACGAAAAGGAAATCGAGGAATATTTTATGCTCTTAATGAAGCCATAACTCTTCGTGATATTCAAAGGGACAACTGTCAGGTATTTAGGTCTCTTCAATAACTCCACTTCACCCTCAAAAACCCCGCCTGCACAGGACTGAGATATTTGCTATCTGATTTGTTCAGGACAAATTGTCCGACGAGATCAAGATCGAGATTCTGCTTTGCGGACCAGGTGAAGGCGGGACTTATGAATACCGGATGGGAAGAGGCCACACTATACACCGCGGTGAGTGAACCAGAGACGAGTGGATGGACGGATACTGCAGCGGTCGCATTCACGGTCCATCGAAAGGGATAAAGATTGCGTGCAGAAAGTTCGAACGCAAACAACTCCTCAAGCCCGCCTGATGTACGCCCCAATGCATTGTACAATCCTCCGAATCCGATGAATACTCCACTCCGGAAGACATAGTCCCAGCCTATACTCACAGATGCACCTATCTGATCTTCCTTTTCTAGCGGGATGAATACACTCCCCTCTCCTTTGAAGCCCCAGTTCTTCAGATTGCCAGCCCAGCCTCCTCCGAGCACAATGTTCTTTGATTGCGTGAGATATCCTCCAAGAATCTGAAAATCATAAGTTGCCAAATGTGTCCTCCATAGCGCGGCGATTGCGCCATCGCCGGCCTCCATGTTTAATTGTTCCTTTGGCCCCGCTTTTGCCACAAGTTCAATACTTGAGAGTTCTCCTGAATAGTAACGGATACTGACACCATCACTGCCTGGTCGTTCTTCGTAGTCAAAATCCGTGAAGGAATAGGCATTGAAAATATCGTTCGGATTCCAAAGAGTACTGATGCCCCAATTGATCCGCTGACGTCCAAGCCGGACTTCGAGTTTATTCTTTACATACTGCACATACAGCCTGTCGAAGTAACTATGGAAATACCCCTGATCACCGATTCGTGTACCGATCGATAGGTCAAGAACATCATTCGCAGCTTCTTCCACAAGATCATCAAACTGAGATGACTGCACCTGTTTCCCAAAAAAGAGACGTGTCCTGAGATCTGTGCGTATTGTCCATGTAGTGTCAATGTTCCAGACGATAGCGGATCTATTATGAATGAGATTGTCACATGATGTGCCTGCATCGAGTACGTGAATTGCTGAAAGAAGATTTTTGGTATATCCGGAGAATTCAAGTTTGTGCTGCGCATCGCCATGCACCAATGATACAAATGCAAGAACACATGTAATGCAAATCTTCAACATGGTTTTAATACTCTTGATGGATACATACGTCCGCCTCTGTTATTCGGGTTTTGGCCGACTTCACCGGATCCTGAGCTTGTCGAAGGACCGATTTTCCCTGTTTCACCGGCTTCATCTTCTCACATCACTGACAATCTTCCCATCCTCCAAAGTAATCACACGACGTGCCCTGTCGATCACACGCTGATCATGCGTAGAAAAGACAAACGTCATGTGTTCCTCCCGATTGAGACGCGCCATAATATCGAGCAGATTTGCCGTGGCCGCTGAGTCGAGATTCGCTGTGGGTTCATCCGCAAGGACAAATGTCGGCTTCGACGCAAGTGCACGAGCTACAGCTACGCGTTGCTGTTGGCCGCCGGAGAGTTCGGCAGGTTTATTGTGCAAACGATCTCCAAGACCTACGGCATCGAGTAATGAGGTGACGCGTTGTATCCTTTCTGATTTATGTTTATGCTGCAGTAACATGATGAACTCTACATTCTCATAGGCAGTGAGAACGGGAATCAGGTTGTATGACTGAAATACAAATCCAATATGGTTTTTTCGAAAATCAATCAACTTACTCTCCTTCATCTTTGAGAGATCTTCACCGGATATCCAGGCTTGTCCTTCCGTAGGTCGATCAAGTCCGCCGATAATATTGAGCAATGTTGATTTCCCCGAGCCAGAGGGTCCGACGATCGCTGTAAACTCTCCCTTTTGTACTTCAAGATCTATACCCTGGAGTGCATGGACAGGGACTTGAGTCTCGCGGTAAATCTTGTGAAGGTTCTTTGTTTTTATAATTGCTTCCATTTCTGGTTTTGCATTTTTTTATCCCTTCTGAAATTTAAGTTTTTGCCCTCCCTAGCCCCTCGATCCCCTGAAGGGGAAGTCCACGCACATTGAACAGTATGCGGGTGGGGGTTCCCCCTTTAGGGGGTCAGGGGGTCGATGGGCTTGTCGAAGTAGACTCATGTATTCAGATTTTTCTCAACGCATCAACAGGTTTTAAACGGGTAGCCTTCAGAGATGGATACATCGATGCCAGAAGTGCAGTAATGATGATTGCGATTGCAATAAAAAGATATGCATCTTGCTCCAATTCAGGACGTACGATTGTAGACATTCCAAATTGCTCTAATCCGGAAGCCCACATCGAAAGGTCAATTCCGGTTTTATACAATGATCGGATTGTAAGATGCCCAAGGAGCATCCCGACCGGAGCCCCGATCACTGCTACAAATACAGTTTCCCATACAATCATCAGGAAGACACGAATCCGGGTCATCCCAATCGCCATGAGCATTCCGAGCTCACGGATACGTTCAAGTACAGCCATGAGCATTGTATTGACAATACCGAAAATGAGTGCCAGCATAATGATTGCAGTCATAATCACCATATTGAGCCTGATCTGGCTGTCGAACAAATCAAGGTCGGGAGAGATTTCTCGAAACGTACGGACTTTCATTCCAGGGACGGATTGTTTGATCGCAGTTTGAATTGCATCGGTGCTATCGACATCACTGAGCAGAATGGCAATTTCATGTGAAACATCTTCAGATAGTTCGGCAAGAGTTAACATCTCCGTTGATCGTGTATATGCGATTATCTCATCGATCATTTTATTCTTACTCTCAAAAATTCCTGTCACACGAAATGCTGCAGTGGTAATTTCAAAATCCGCATTTTGAAATGTCAATACGACTTTTTTCCGGAGACCGATATTTAGTTTGTTCGCTATTCTGCGACTCAATACAATTTCATTCCTGCCATCCTCATTGAAGAAACTTCCTTCGACGATCCGATCCGCAATTCCCGTCACACGTGCTTCCTGTACTGGATCGACACCGGTAATCTGTAATCCGCGCGCACCATGTGCAGTAGATACCATTGCATTGATCAGGATCCGCGCACTTACCGCCCTGGTCTGGGGCATCGCAGCAAGTCTGTTGACGATGTTTGAAGACTGCGGAATGGTATATTGTATCTCTCTATCGTCAAGAAATTCAGGATGGTGGATCTGCAGATGTGAAGTCTGATTCCTGATCGCATCGGCGATATATCCGTTTATGGTGCCACGGACAAATGCCAGCAGAAATATCAATGCCCAGATACCTATCGTGACTGAGCCTATTACGAGAAAGCTTCTCCCTTTATTACGCCCGATATTACGCCATGCAATTTTTGGCAGAAGGGTAAAATATTGTGAATAAAACTTCATGTATTTTCAATAATGGAGTGGGATTTGATTCCAGCCGTTTTGCTTAATGATGCATCGCGCGCACCGGTTTGAGTTTATTCAGGAGCCACATCGGGTATATCGTCATGATGGTCACCAGAACAAGGACAACGATCACCTGACTGAGAAAAATCATGGGATCTATCATCGCGGGCATTATTGCGTTCACACCAAATTTCTCATACGCTTCAGCCATCTTACCTGTGAAACGAATAGGATACATAGTGAGATACCAGACAACCGGGTAGGCAATCAGAATTCCGGCCATCGATCCTATCAACATCAGGATTGCCATCTCGGTCCATACCATCCACTGGAGTTGCCTGCTTTTCATTCCGATCGCTTTCAGGATGCCGAATTCATATTCTCTCTCCTTCATCATCATTAGCATAGTCCCAAAAATGCCGAACGCGATAATGATATAGAGTAACCAGAGAATCACCTTTCCACCTGCTTCATCATATGCTTTTGCCTCAAGAAGCTCAGGGATCATCTCCGTATAATCCATGACTTCGTATTGTTCAGCATTGAGATGTACACGCAAAGCATCAGTCGTGCGGGTCAAGGCATTCGGATTTTTTGTCTTCAATACCAGACTTGTGACGCGGTCTTCAGTACCATAAAACCATTGTGCATCTGATAATCGGAGAAATGCGAGTTGCTTATCCAGATCAGGAGCTGGAAAATGGACAATCCCCGTCACCGGATATAAACCAACAGCATTCGCACCATGATATCCCTGGCTGATAAAAACCACGGAATCACCCAGGTCCACTTTGAGATATTCTGCAAGGCCTTGCGCCAATACTACGCCATCCTGATTAAAAAATGACCCCGAAACAATCCGTGCGTTCAGATGTGTAAGGCCCTCCTCCAAATGAGGTTCAATACCAATAAATAATACGCCTTTCGATTGTGTACCAAATGATGCCAGTGCAAAACTCTCCAATCGCGGAATCAACCCATCCACACCAGGCAAGGCAAGCAATGCCTGTGTATCAATCTCAGTCAATGACAAAGAATTGTCGATTGACTGGTCCTGCCAATATCCTTTCTGATGGATCTGTGCGTATCCGAAATAAAAATGCACGACACTATCTACCATGCTCTGCCATGACCCGCGCTGAATGGAAAGCATAACAACATTAAAAAACACAGCAAACATGATGGATGCTGCAGTGATCAACGTCCTGCGCTTATTGCGCCAGATATTCCGATATGACAATGTCAGAAGCATTCTTGATTCTTGATTGTCGATTCTCTATTCTTGATTCTCCATTCTTGATTCTCTATTCTACCGCCTTCATATTCTGGACAGAGAAAAATGTCTCATCAATTGCAATGTCGAAGTCCAGAGCCAGGTAAGTGATGATTGTCCTATTTCCTTCTTCATCAGCCGGTATGACCTCCAGCACAGTGGGGATTTCACGATCGTCCATACGACTGATGCGGGTGCCGATCATTGTGTTTACCAGTATTTCGTCTTCATCGTAGAATTCATTTTTCAACGTCATGTAACTGGTTTTTGTGATCCAGGTGATGATCTTACCCCAAACGACAGCAGCGCCAGCGTTTGGAACGAGTTCTATCACATAACATGCCCTGCCATCAAACATCTCTTCGCGAAGCAGGCGATGTGAATAATCATCCACGATTGACGATTGGCGGACAAGGTCATCATTTGTGAAATCAGATCCCATCCAGGACTGCAACATCATAGACGGAGGCATTTTGATGCTACGTTCGATACGCGGCTGCCAATTCCAAAGCTCATTTCCTCGTTTCAGGAATGCCGTTCCCTTGTCCCGGGAAGGGTCGGTGATAAGAATGAGACCGTAGTCGGTTCCCAACGACCAGGATTTGAGAGTAAGATCGCGTGTCCAGTTTGGACGCACTATTTGCATTCTCAGGGTGGCGCTACTGCTTTGTCCCTGTACCATATCCAGCGACTTTTGGATGATTTCCCTTGTATTTTGTGCGCGCAAATCTGGACCAGAAATAACCGCAATTAACGCGGTAAGGAGCATGACGATCTTTGTTCTTCGCATTGCCAAATTATTATTTTAGTCAAATCTAATTTATTTTTTCAAATACCCTATAGCCACGTGACAGTAAAAAAATATTCTTGCACAACAGGAATTATCAAAGTGATGTGATCTCTCTGGTTCAAAACAGCTATAATTGAGTCAGAGAATATGGAGAAAACTATTTTGTCCTGAATTTGTATCTTTTGACAATCATAATCAAAAAATAGAAGCCTTATGAAAAGATTAATATTCGCGCTGGTAGTTTGCCTGACGGCCAGCTTCGGGATTGCCGCTCAGGACTGCGGAGAACAAAGCCAGGTGATGGCTTTGGGTTCACAAAATGCCATCTTCATTGATCTGCCTGGAGTCTCATCCTCATTTGCAGAAAAGGAGTGGAGAGATTTTATCGATCAATACGGTAAAGCAAAAAAGGTAAAGAAAAGCAATGAATGGCTTGTAGAAGCTGCACAGATTCTTGATATCGGTGGAGTCAATACTGTCAATCTCTACTCGCGATCTGATGAAACGAGCAATGCAACCCGGCATTACTTATGGATTGAATCCGGGGGTGTTTTTGTCAGTTCTTCAAGTAATCCGGACGCCTATAAAGGTTCAACTAAATTGCTTAAGGATTTTGCACATAAGGTGAAAGTAGACATGATCGCTATTGAACTCGATGCGCAGCAGAAAGCGATGGACAATCTTGAGAAAGACCTTCAAAAATTAAAAAGAGAAAACGACGGCTATCACAAGACAATAGAGGATGCAAAACAGCGCATTACAAAAGCTGAAACAGATATTGCTAAAAATGTGCAGGATCAACAATTACGCATGCAGGAAATTGAAGCCCAACGTGTTGTGGTAGAAGAAGTGCAAAAGCGTCTTGAAAAGGCCAGGAACGATAAATCCTGATTCGTTACTTTTTTTCAACATATCAATTTTTTTTTTGTTGCGATCTGGATTGATCACCCTGGATGCATTCCTATTTTCTACATATGAATGATTTTATCATGTATTTTGAGCGTTCGATCTCAGCCATACTCTGATATGAAGAGAATTTAATATGGGAGTTTACGTGATATGTAATCGTGCTCTAAATTAAATTGCTACATCAAGACTGATCTTCTTTTTCCACACTGTTCCCCACAATTTTCCCTCCTAATTCACATTTTACTCTGGTCAGCTAAATATGTGACACTTTTTCACTTCGTGATTCCGTGTAGATTTGCAGCGCTATAATATAACCGAAGATTTTAATATCTTAAGGCTACAAACGTAGAGGATAAAATATGGCTGAATCCATCAATCCGGCAAAAACACTGGGTACCGGCAGGCTCAAGCCGATCAAACCAGACTCAGACCTCACTGCTTTGGTATATGGCAAAATGCAGCCCCAGGCAGTACCTATCGAGGAAATTGTTCTTGGCTCATTGCT
Source organism: Saprospiraceae bacterium (assembly GCA_035292505.1). Lineage (GTDB taxonomy): Bacteria > Bacteroidota > Bacteroidia > Chitinophagales > Saprospiraceae > DATDQA01. The sequence continues at coordinate 12,765 of DATDQA010000265.1, forward strand.
CATCGACAAAGATGCATTCTCAGTCGTGGTAGAGGTATTACGCCCGGTGAGTTTCTATAAGCCCACACATGGGATGATCTTCGAGGCGATGCTTCATCTTTTCGAGAAGTCCCAGCCGATCGATATCGTCACCGTTTATGAGGCCTTGAATAAGGCTGGACAACTGGAGACCATAGGAGGGATTGGCTATCTCGTGGATCTGTCGAATAAAGTATCCTCTTCTGCAAACCTGGAATATCACGCGCGGATCATCGCACAGAAATTCATCCAACGAGAGCTTATCCGTGTGTCCACAAATGTCATCACTGATGCCTTCGAAGACACGAAGGATGTGTTCGATCTTTTAGATGATGCAGAGAGCAGTCTTTTCGAAATCACCCAGCAAAATCTCAATCGGACCTATGAGCATCTCGGTTCTCTTGCCGTGGAAGCACAGAAACAAATCGAACTTGTTTCGAAGAGAGAGGAAGGATTGCTTGGCGTACCCTCAGGTTTCAGCGAACTCGATAAAATCACGAGTGGCTGGCAGAAGTCAGATCTCATTATCGTAGCTGCGCGTCCCGGCATGGGGAAAACGTCTTTTACACTTGCCCTGGCAAGGAATGCAGCGGTAGATTACCGGCGTCCGATAGCCATCTTCTCACTTGAAATGGCGAGTCTTCAATTGACTCAGCGTCTTATCTCTATGGAATCTGAAATCTCCTCAACGAAACTCCGTAATGCACAACTTGCCGAGTACGAATGGCAACAGTTACACACTACCGTAGAGAAGCTTACCGATGTGCCCATTTTTATCGACGATACGCCTGCAATCAACATCTTTGAGCTACGGGCTAAGTGCCGCCGCCTCAAAATGCAGCACGATGTCCAATTGATCGTCATTGACTATCTCCAGTTGATGAGTGGCGGTCCGGATCAGCAGCGACGTGGCACACGTGAGCAGGAGATCAGCTCTATTTCACGTGCCTTGAAGGCTATGGCAAAAGAACTTGATGTCCCCGTGATCGCGCTTTCTCAATTGAGCCGTGCAGTGGAGACGCGCGGTGGTGTCAAGCGTCCTCAACTTTCCGACCTCAGGGAGTCAGGAGCCATCGAGCAAGATGCCGACCTGGTGCTCTTTATCTATCGTCCGGACTATTATGATGTAGAAGACCCGAGCTTACCCCAGGGCCTGGCTGAAGTGATCGTTGCAAAGCACAGAAACGGAGCACTCGGCACTATCAATCTGAAGTTCGTGAGCAAGTTCGCCAAGTTTGTGGATATGCAGGAGATCGATTTTGATACACTGCCTGGAGGCGACCTTCTCAAAGACACAGGAAGCAATATCATCACACGGTCTTCCCGGATCAATGATGACGATGAAGAAATACCGTTCTAAGTCTAAGTAGCTTCTAAGTGGCGACTAAGTGGCTTGTAAGTAGCTTGTAAGTGGCTAAGCAGGAGCACTTAATGAGATTTCATTCTATATTCGTTCCGCAACGATAAACCTGTTCTTTTTCTTTCATAAATCCACCACAACCCATGAGCTATCGGAATCTTGAAATCTGGCAATTGGCGAAACAGCAGGTGACCGACATTTATAAAATGACAGAAATGCTTCCTAAGTCTGAACTGTATGGGATAACCCAACAAATACGACGATCCGCAAATTCAGTATTATCGAATATTGTTGAAGGGTATGGGAGGAGAAAGTATGCTGCCGACTATGATAAATTCATCGTCTATGCTTTATCTTCTAACCATGAAACTACAAGTCATTTAGAAGTCATTTTCGACACTGGTATGTTGACTGATAAAGAACTGTATCATCGTCTTCATAAAAATTCTGTGCGCCTTGGAGTAAAAATTAATAACTTTCATCAAGTCCTTGTTCGCGATATTCAGAGTCAGATTCGACGATAAAATAAAATGCACAAACAAAGCAACTTAACAGCCACTTACAAGCAACTTAAGAGCAACTTACAAGCAACTTAAGAGCAACTTAGATTATGGAAACCACCCGTCTCAATAAATTCCTTGCTCATTGCGGTATTGCTTCACGACGTGCATGCGCTGATCTGATCAAAGCAGGGCAAGTGAAGGTGGATGGTGAGGTGGTGTATGATATTGGCTATCGTTTGAATCCGAAACAGGTTGTAACCTATAAAGGCAAGGTTGTCAAGCCTGAAGTGAAGAAAGTATACATCCTCCTGAACAAACCAAAAAACTGCCTGACTACCGTGAAGGATGAACGCGGGCGAAAAACCGTCATGGACCTGATCCCGGATCGGATTGAAAGCCGGATTTATCCTGTTGGACGTCTCGATCGCGATACAACTGGCCTCTTATTGATGACGAATGATGGTGATCTTGCAAAGAAGCTCTCACATCCGAGTCATCGTGTGAAAAAAATCTATTATATCACCCTTGATCGATTACTTTCAAAGCGCGATATGGCTCAGATCAAAGAAGGGGTGAACCTCGATGATGGAGTCGCTGAAGTAGACTGGATCGAACCTACTGATAGCAAGAACCCTGCTGAAATTGGACTCGAGATCCATAGCGGTAAAAACCGGGTGATCCGTCGCATCTTCGAACACCTTGGTTACGAAGTCAAAAAACTTGACCGGGTTTATTATGCAGGACTGACAAAGAAAGATCTGACACGTGGTAGATGGCGTCATCTTACTCATCAGGAAGTGATCATGCTGAAGCACTTTACATAATTCTCTATTCTCCATTCTTTATTCTTGATTAATACAGAATTGAAAATCAAGAATCAAGAATTCCTATCCTTTGGGTGAATAATGCCGTTTCAGCCATTTGCTCAATCCCTGCAGCCCCGGAAATAATACCCGTTCATTGATATTGGCCTGATCCAGGCGATCTCGAATCTCCCATTTCATCTCAGCCGGAATCTTAATACGAAAGTAGAGTTCAGGGTATTGCTCAAGCCATTGACTGAGGATACCATCGGCTGTCGACATCATGGAAAACAAGGCATACTGATTGACGATGCGCTGATCGAGAGATGCAGATTCGAAGATGATCACAAAATCTCCTTCCACCTGATCAAGGGCTTCCAGGCCTGGGTATGCCTGTAGCAGCATTTCACCCGTAAAGCTGTGCGATCCTACTTCATTAATAATCGTCCTGGGCCTTTCCGGCAGATAACTATTGACCTTCTCGTAATTCAGAGCCCAGATCACGCCATCTGTATCATACCTATAGATATTCTCTGTCGCGAAGTGCAATGCCGCATAGGGAGAATAGGTCCAGTCCATCAGGCGTGTGGGAAGCCCATGATGCTGTGCCAGCGCGAGCCAATGCCAGTCCGAAGTACCCTGAGGATGCGCATTGTACGCGTACTTCTTAAAATTACGCAACAAATGCTTCTCTAATTGCAGATATGGACCTCCCATCCGGATCAAAGATGTTTTCAGGTCATAGTTATAATCCGAAAGTCCACGATAGATATAGGGCGAACGGATCCGATCCAGGCTCGCATTGTGTGCATCGAGAAATAGCAACTCCTGAAGTTCTTTCCAGTCAGCAGGAATATATGGCGCGTTTAGGTTCATCAGAACGCGTTATGCATAACGTGCTTTTTTGACTTTCCATTAAACATTTGAACTTTTGAACATATCACTTTTTTGAGTTTGCGTTTGTACTTGTGTTTGTGTTTCTCATTCTCACATTCTCACATTCTCACATTCTCACTATTGATATCTGTTTCTATCCATTTTAAACAATACCCCCATCATCAGCGTAAAGGCAAGTAAGGAAGACCCGCCATAACTCACAAATGGTAAGGGAATACCAATAATCGGTACCACTCCCATTGTCATTCCGATATTTACAAAGAAATGCAAAAAGATTATGCCAAATACACCATAGGCGTAAGCTTTGCAAAATGGAGATCGCATATGTTCCGCCATAGCCACAATACGCAACAACAAGAGCGTGAAGAGCAGAATGATGCCTGCACTTCCCAGAAAGCCCTGTTCTTCTCCGATCGTACTGAAGATAAAGTCCGTCGTCTGCTCTGGCACATAATTCAGATTAGTCATAGAGCCTTTGAGATAGCCGCGACCCATTAGTCCGCCTGCACCGATGGCAATTTTCGACTGTAACACATTGTACAATGAACCTCGTGGATCGCACTGCTCAGGTCGCAACCAGACGTTGATCCGGTCTTGTTGATGAGGCTCAAGGATATCAGAGAAGGCATAATGTGCCAGAAAGACAAGACCTGCGGCAACTGCAAGCACCGGAGGGAGTAAGAGTATTTGACGTTCGTTTCTCATATTGAGACGACGAATAATGCAAAATGCGCTAATGGCGGCATTCACCCCGAGTAACCATCCCCAGGGTATATACAGGAAAAATTCCAGGAGTCCCAAAGCAATTAAACTCAATATCCAGATGACCTGATTTTTTGTATGAATGTTCGCAACAATGGCGCCTACCAGCAGTGTAATGGCAATAACCATCTGAGGGGGATAGATCAATGCAGTAATAATGAGCGCAAATAGGATGATGGCTACGACGTAGATCCAGGAAGGCATGCCATGTCGGTATAGCAGGATAAAAAATGATGTAAAGACCAGGGCTGAGCCAGCATCCGGTTGCAACAAGATCAAGAGCGCAGGGAATCCTAACATCGCCACAGCACCTAACTGGTACTTGAACTTTCGCAAATCCGTTTTATAGTAACCCATAAAACTCGCAAGTCCGATGCAGGTAGCAAACTTTGCAAACTCGCCTGGTTGTATAGAAAAACTGCCAATTGTAAACCATGATGTCGATCCTTTGATGGTGGCTCCAAAGACAAGCACCAGGATCAGTGAGATAATTCCCAGTCCATACAGCGGGTAGGCAATGGTATTCCAGAATTTCCAGTCGATCAGACTGGTGGCAACAAACAACGCAGTACTGATACCAATAAACAAGAGTTGTTTTCCTGAAGGACTAGAGAGGTTGAAAAATGAACGACCTGTCTGTCCACTGTAACCAGCCGCATAGATCATGAGCCAACCGATGATGACGAGGCTGACGAACAGAGCCATCGCGACCCAATCCGCTCTTTTTTCACGGGGTTGCATGCAGGAGACTGATTTCTATTCGATGTTGTTATTCAGATAGGTCAGCACTTCCGTGATTTGAATTTCATCACTGACCATAAAGGCTGCCGGAAAATCACGTTGTAGTTTTTTGAGCAATGGTCGTGCATCCTGTTGCGAGAGAAAAGCACCTGTTTTGAGATGATAATAGGGATTCTGATGTACGAACAATAATTCAAACTCAGGATACCGTCTTTTGAACCGCGACTGGACATCTTCCATTACCCGGCGATCCGTCGTAGATATGATCTGTATCCGCCAGCCTCTGACTTGTGTATTGGCGCGATTGTATTCAATAAAACTCGCCATCATCCGCGTGACTGCGGGCTCTTCGAAAATGGATTGCGCATGTGCAGTCAACGAGAAGAGAAGAAATAACAGGAAAGCCAGTAAGGATTTCATCGGTAGATATCAGGAATGTCTGTTGCAAAAGTATGCTTTGGGAATTTAAAGACACCCCGTGGCTAAAAGCCGGGCGTCCGACTCAGGAGGACCTTTCCCAAAGGGACTCCTTTGGAGCGAGCGTCTCCAGGTGGGAACCCTTTTGAAATCCTGTAATTTGTCATACACCTAAAAGCCACCCTTCGCGACCGTACTTCTTGCTATACTTTTCTTCGCGAAATTCGTGCTCTTTTATAACTGCCGCAGCATTGCGCTGGCATGTCGTGGTGAAAGAACAATTCGTAATCACCTGCCATGACAATGCTTGTATTTTTTACCGCTTCCACATGGGCAGGGATCATTGCGTCCCACTTTTTTCTCGGTATGTCTGATCGTCTCCACCTTAGGACGTTCCCGACCGGCTGACTCTGCTGCGGCACGCGCAGCTTGTTCAGACCTGTTTGTACTCACCTTCCTGAAATCAGTCCTCTGCTCCCGTGCTTCGCGGACTTCATCTCTTCCTGCGATGAGCAGCTTTCCTTTCATCAGGTAAGAGCTCACCTCTTCATTGACTTTATAGATGAGCTGCTCAAACAATCCATATGCTTCCATTTTATAGATCACTAATGGATCTTTTTGTTCAAAGGATGCAGATTGGACAGAATCCTTAAGCTCATCCATAAACCGCAGGTGCTCCTTCCAGCTATCATCGATCAACGCCAGCGTCACAGCCTTCTCAATCTCCTGCATGATGGTCTTGCCATTCGTCTTTACTGCACTTTCGAGTTCCGCAGCGATCGGCAGCGGGTTTTTCCTGCCGTCAGTAAAAGGAATTGCAATGCGTTTGTAGCGATGCCCCTCATTTTCATATACAGATTTTACCAGTGGTAACAGGAGTTCCCGGATTTTAGCAGACTTTTGTTTATAACTATCCAAAACTTGCTCCTGGTATTGCACTGCGAGCTCATTAATATTACCTTCACGGAATCCAGCTGCATCCAGTTTCGGATCAATACCCAACACACGAAGACTCTCCCGCTGAAATCCTTCGAAGTCATCAGCGGTCGTGAAATCGCGTATGAGATTTTCCGTGAGCGCCATGAACATGCTATAGAGATCAACTGACAGACGTTCACCCTGCAGCGCGTGTTTCCGTTTTTTGTAGATAGCTTCACGCTGGATATTCATCACGTCGTCATATTCCAGCAGACGTTTACGGATGCCAAAGTTATTTTCCTCGACTTTCTTCTGCGCGCGTTCGATAGATTTCGTGACCATCGAATGCTGGATCACTTCACCTTCCTTATGACCCATGCGATCCATCACTTTGGCGATCCGCTCAGAGCGGAAGAGACGCATGAGGTTGTCTTCGAGGGAGACATAGAATTGTGATGATCCCGGATCCCCCTGACGGCCTGCGCGTCCACGCAACTGGCGGTCCACTCTTCTGGAGTCATGTCGTTCTGTCCCAATGATGGCGAGACCTCCAGCGTCCTTTACTCCGGGGCCGAGTTTGATATCCGTTCCGCGTCCTGCCATGTTTGTTGCAAGGGTGACAGCACCTGCCTGCCCTGCTTCTGCAACGATTTGCGCTTCACGCTGATGCTGTTTCGCGTTGAGCACATTGTGCTTGATGTTCCGGAGATGCAACATGCGGCTGAGCTTTTCCGATATCTCTACGGAGGTCGTACCTACCAGAACAGGCCTTCCTGCATTTGTGAGCGCTACAATCTCATCGATGACTGCGTTGTACTTTTCACGCGCAGTCTTGAAGACAAAGTCCTCCTGGTCAGCACGGACCACTGGCCTGTTTGTAGGGATGACCACGACATCGAGTTTGTAGATCTGCCAGAGCTCGCTTGCTTCAGTCTCTGCGGTACCTGTCATCCCGGCAAGCTTGTGATACATGCGGAAGTAATTCTGCAGCGTGATGGTGGCGTATGTCTGTGTGATATCTCCAATCTTTACATTCTCTTTCGCTTCGAGTGCCTGATGAAGCCCGTCCGAGTATCGACGTCCTTCCATCATCCGGCCGGTTTGTTCATCTACAATTTTTACCTGACCCTCCATCACGACATATTCATCGTCTCGTTCAAAGAGCGCATATGCTTTGAGCAATTGATGTATGGCATGAAGGCGTCGTGATTTCAATCCAAAATCTTCGGCCAGTGATTCTTTTGATTTGGTCTTCTCCTCGGCAGATATCGCTTCATTTGCAACGATCGCCTGCATTTCAGCAGTGATATCCGGCAAGACAAAAAAGTGTGTGTCACCGGAATGGATACGGGAAAGATATTCGACGCCGCGTTCGGTGAGATCTACCTGGCGATTCTTCTCATCAATCGTAAACAGCAGGGGTTCATCGGCAATATGCATGTGCTTCGATTGCTCCTGCATGTAATAGTTCTCCGCTTTCTGCAAGGTCACGCGAACGCCTTCTTCGCTGAGGAATTTGGTCAAGGGGCGGTATTTCGGAAGTGCGCGATACGCTCTCAGCAATAACAAGCCTGCTTCCCCTTCCTCATTTCCTGTACTCCCTTTTGTGAAAGCCGTCCTTGCCTCTGCCAGAAACTGAGTTGCGAGTTTACGTTGTTCATTCACCAGTTTCTCGACATAGGGTTTCAGCTCATTATACTCCGCTTCCTCCATACCTTCCGACACTGGGCCTGAAATAATAAGAGGTGTACGTGCGTCGTCGATGAGTACAGAATCCACCTCGTCCACCATAGCAAAGTGGTGCTTGCGTTGGACAACTTCATCCGGCGAACGTACCATGTTGTCGCGCAAATAGTCGAAACCAAACTCAGAATTCGTGCCGTATGTGATATCGCACAGGTACGCACTTTTACGTTCCTCTGAGTGCGGTTTGTACTTATCGATACAATCTACTGTGAGCAAGAGGAATTCAAAGATCGGGCCTACCCATTCACAGTCACGTCGTGCGAGATAGTCATTGACAGTGATGATATGCACGCCCTGACCGGCAAGTCCGTTCAGATACGCTGGCAATGTAGCAACCAATGTCTTTCCTTCTCCTGTCGCCATCTCGGCTACTTTGCCGTCATGTAATACCATACCGCCGATAAGCTGTACGTCGAAGTGCACCATGTTCCAGGTGATTTCTCCTCCTGCAGCCGCCCATTTGTTTTTCCAAAATGTACGATCCCCCTCTACATTGATATATTCCTTTTTTGCAGCGGCGAGGGTACGATCATGCTCAGTCGTCGTGACTTCGAGATAAGCGTTTTGCACAAAGCGGCGGCTTGTTTCTTTGACGACTGCAAAGGCTTCAGGAAGGACTTCTTTGAGGATTTCTTCAAGGTGCGCGTCACGTGTTTCAATCAATGCATCTAATTCCTTATAGAGTTCTTCCTTCCGTGCGAAATCCTCAGAATTTTCCGCTTCATCGCGGAGAGATGCGATATCAGTGTCGATACCTGTCAAATGAGATTGAATGCGTTCACGGAACTCCAACGTTTTTGACCTGAGATCATCATTGGAGAGAGATTGGAATTCCTCAAAATAGTGATTGGTCTCATCTACAAGAGGTCCATAAGTCTTTACATCGCGCTCGTGTTTTGTCCCGAAGAGTTTGGAGATGCTGCTGAAGATGTTGGCCATTTGTTGATAATGTTATTAACCCGCTGTACCTCGCGTCAAAGGGGCGGTAAAGATACAGATAGTGATCCCGACAGAGAGAGAACTTCCGGGATTCGTGGCTCCAATTTCATTCCAATCCATATCCGGATGCCAATATGACCGAATAGCAGACATTTAGTCAAGTAGGGGACGGGTAATAGGGAGTTTGTCGCTCACCAATCTACCGCTTACCCTTGATCCCTTCACCCAACGATACCTACCTTTACTTATGAATAAACTTGCTATGCGAAATTCCCTTTTAATCATAATCTTGTCTTTCCTGGCATGCCGCGAGGCAACAACCGAAATGCCCTCATCCACCCGCATGTTTTATTTCGATGCTCTGCAGCTCGGCGGCGCCGGCAAAGTCTATGTCTATGAACCGGTGAATGATCCCCTGCATCCTGTCGAATTCTGGCATAAACGCTTCTCGGGTGACAACCACGTAAGTCATCTTCACAACAGACTCTTTTCTCCCGATGGGACGATGCTGCAAAACATCACCGAGAGTATCGATCAAAAAGGCGCCACCCTCATCCAACTCGAACTCGCTTATCCCTCCGGGGATACCACAAGTATGCTCGCTGTAAAAATCAATGATGCTACGACATTCCTCTTCGGACCACCCGATACGGCCATCATTGCAAAGTATCAGATCGAATACCGCGAGCCCGCTGTAGACTCCGTACGTGTGATCCTCACCCGTATACGCCGCTTCATCAACGAAGAGCAATACAGCTATCAGGGCAAAGACTATCCTGCGATGCGCTTTGTGGTAAAGGAGACACTGGAGACGGAGACGGAGGGATTTACTGAGAGCGAATGGCTGACGACGGAGCTGTATGTGTTGGGATTGGGATTGGTATACTATAGAAAACCGATTAACAAAGAGTTTGTACTGGAGTATAGATTGAAAGATATTATGCCATATGAGACTTTTTTCAGTGAGAAATGAGATCATGCAAGACTTTCCTCTGTTCCTAATCCTCGCCACATGTTTCGTCCTGTCTTTATGCTGCAAGAATGATGACAAGCATTGCAATGTCTTTGAATGGAGCTATGAAGGCGATGAAGGACCTGATGACTGGAGTGGATGCTATGCAGAATGCAGTGGTAATTCACAATCACCAGTGAATATTGCAGGGGCGAATATCGATGCATCTCTTGCTGCTCTTGATCTTCACTATGAAGATGTACCGATCCATCTTGACAACAATGGGCACACGATAGAATTTGAATATGAATCGGGGAGTACCCTCACTTTACATGGCATCATATTTAATCTCCGGCAGTTTCATTTTCACACAGAGTCTGAACATACGATCTCCGGCGATCATCATCCGATGGAAGTGCACCTCGTACATAAACATGACGCCACGGGACAACTGGTAGTAATTGGGATCTTTTTCGAAGAGGGAAATGAGAATGTTTTCCTGCAATATTTTACTGACAGTCTTCCCGCTTCGAAGGATGAACATTTCATCTCTGGGGAATTGGTCAATGCACTTGATCTGTTTCCGGTTGATGAGAGTTATTACACTTACAGTGGTTCATTGACGACGCCACCCTGTTCGGAGAATGTGACGTGGTTGGTGATGAAAACACCGGTCGAAGCCTCTGTATCGCAGATCCAGAAATTCCAGGATATCATGCATGAAAATAACAGACCGGTGCAGGCTTTGAAGGGGAGGACGATCAGGGAGCATCAGTAAAAAATTCAAGAAGAAGAGAACTCCTTAGGCGGATTTGCGGGACAGGACAATTTGTCGAAGATCTGGAGGAATGGATTTTTATTCCCATTCCGACTTTTCAGGAAAAATTAATCGCCACACTGTATACGTTGCTCTGGTTGATAACGTTATAAATATCTCTCACCCTTTAGACTTTATTGATAGGCATATTGTGATGACCACCCATTTGTAGGATATCGTCATGCCTGGAGGCTACCTACAAGCAAACAAGATTTTCTAACCAAAAAACGAGTCATCATGAAAGATTTAAGAGAGCTTTTAGCACACGAGGTGCAGGATTTATATTCTGCAGAAACACAGCTCATACAGGCATTCCCGAAACTTTCGGGAGTTACTCAAAGCAACAGGTTGAAACAGACCTTTGATAAACACCTGGAAGAAACAAAGCGGCAGAAAGAGCGGCTTCAACAGATCGCGAAGTTGATGCAGATCAAGGTCAATGATGGTAAATGTGAAGGCATGGAAGGTTTGCTCCGCGAAAGTGAGAAATTCACGAAAGTGAAGGTCGAGCCGGAAGTACGAGATGCTGCGATCATTGGTGCAGCGCAAAAAATAGAACACTACCAAATTGCAGGATACGGCACCGCGCGCACCTATGCACAATTGATTGGCGAAAGTGAAATCGCGGACCTGCTCGGTTATTGTCTTAACGAAGTCAAGACGGCCGATCAAACACTCACCAACGTGGCGTTGGAAAGAGTGAATGAAAGAGCAATGGCCTAATTCCGGCATTTAGTCTCCACTTAAGGTTTTAGAGAGCTCTCGAAATTAATCAGGTATTCGGGGCTCTCTAGGCCTTTTGCTTTGTCGGGTATCTCAAGTTTTGCCTCCAGCCATTCATTCCGCGCTTATCCGTTGTATAATCTGCGTTCATTTTTTATCTCACTTCACCACCTGTACCTCCACTCTCCGATTCTTCTCTCTTCCCTCTTCCGTGAAGTTATGTGAAATCGGTCGCGTGGCACCATAGCCAATGGTACTGATGCGAACCGGATCGATTCCTTGCTTGACGAGATACACTTTGACGGCTTGTGCACGTTGCCAACTGAGTTCCAGAAGATCACGTTCATCACCGATATTATCTGTATGGCCTTCGATGAGGATGTAGATGTCCTGATGTGCGGATAAAATATCGTATAGTTCCTTGAGTGCCTTTTCTGATGAACCAAGGATGAATGCCTTACTCCGCTCGAAGTAAATATGATAAAAAGTAATCTTGTCGCCTGCCTTTGAGGTGACCGATGTTAGTGATATCTCTGTTTCCCTGGGTTTATAGTGCGTGAGTTCCTGTAGTGGATCCGCTATATCACTGAAGAGAATAGGTTGAACTGCCGCAATTGGCAAAGGATCTGAGACGGGACTTGTGGAATCGCGGTACATATACAGAATCACTTCATGCTCAGGAAGATTTGCTTTCTCCGCCAGGCGTGTGTCGAACATCAATCGCGCATCACTATACCCAGGCTTGCGTGCAAGGAATTTATATACTCCGAATTCCGTGAGTTCGAATTTAAATTCACCGGAAAAAGTGTGGAAATATTCAAGATAATTCTTCGCATCAGTCGGGCCAAACAGAAGTTCTCCTCTGATGGACCTGAACGTCACACCATCTACAATTTTTCCATGGATGTTGATCGGCGCTTTGAGTCGAGGTTTAGGTTTAAGTGGAAGTCTAAAGATATCACTTGTTCCCTCACGCCGTGAAGCGAAATAGAAGTTGTTATTGACATCATCATAGAAAGGTTGGCTGTCATCCCATTCTGAGTTAATCGGCGTCTTGAGGGGTTTCGGTTCTGTCCATTTTAGCCACGTGTAGTCAAGTCGCTCTGATACATAGATGTCTAAGCCACCAAGTGTACCCAGGCGACTTGATGCAAAATACAGACGACGGTTATCATGAGAGATGAAGGGGGTAGTCTCGATAGCTGATGAGTTCAGAACCGAACCTATATTTTGTGGCTCACTCCAGAGATCGTCACCTATCTTGAACGATACATAGAGATCTTTCCCCCCACGACTATCGTGTCTCTTCAGTGACAGAATCATCACCTGGCCCCGCGTGCTGAGTGTAAGGTTGACGTCAGTTGAATTGTTATAGAAATTATAGATGTGCAAGGGTTTGGGAAAGGTGAACATCTCACCATGTCCATCATGAACACTGGAAAATCCTTCGTGCATCGTGCCATCGGTATAAAACTGATTGACTACTACCAACTCATGCGAGTCCAGGCGCGCTGATAGCACACTATTCGGTAAGGCATTATTGATCGGAAATCCAGGATGACTCACGTATTGCACCGTATCGTCTTGCATATGTGCGACCCAGATATCCTGATTGAATTCTGACAGATAGGGCTCTGTAATTAGTTCATTGGAGATTTCCGAATAAATCGAACTCAACACAATACGATAATCAGGCTCGGCATGCGTGGCTGAGATATCCATCCCGTCTTTGACCAGCGTTCGCTCAAAGTCAGGAGATCCGGAACGAGTAAAATAGAGCGACCTTCCATCCATTGACAATACCGGGCTGCCTTCATCATAGCGATCAGAATTGATGCTTGAGGACATTTTCTCCAAAGGCATCATTTCAATTTCCTGTGCCTGCGATGCACATACGGTAAAGACAATGCAACCCAATGTGACATGCATAGATAATCCCCACATACAACGAAGGTAAAAAGGATCGCTTGAAAAGGGGAAGGGAACCTTTCGACTCTCTCGGAGCAAAGCACGCGGTCACGTAGCCGCTTCGGACGCTTGTGCCGGATGAGTTGAGGAATGGAACGTCTGCCTACCTCACTGGCAGAATTAAGGCGACAATATGAAAAGGCCGATGGCCATGGGGCTAACGTCATAAGGTTGGGTAAGACGCGATCAGCCTTGCCCAAAAGCCAAGAGCTTATTTGAGTAGCTTGCGGCAATGAAGAAGCTTCCGGAAACGTTTACGGGGTACTTATGTGGTTGAGATCTAATATCTTTCTTGTGGCACTAACCATGACAGGCCCTGCCGTGTCGAGCCAAATCATTGATACTACTACCGATGGTCATAGAAAGATCAAGATAGATGGAGAGGTATTGATATCTAAGGTCGAAGATGGCGACACACTCCTGATGGCTGACCTTGATACTGTCTCAGTAACTTCATTTCGGACATTTGATTCAGATACAGAATACCGCAGATACTTGAAATACAGACGCTATGCCAGCAGTGTATATCCCTATGCAGTGGAGGCAATCAAAATCTTTCAGGAGGTAGAACGCGATACTGAAGGACTGAAAAAAGGGAAGCGTAAAAAGCATATCCGGCAACTCCAGCAGGACCTGAAAGACGAATTCACAGATCCACTCAAAGATCTTTCACGCACACAGGGAAAAATTCTAATTGAGATGATCGAGCGAAAACTGGACACACCAATGTTTACTTTACTGAAAAGTATGCGCGGTGGTTTTGTCGCAGGAAAGTGGCAGTCGGTCGGCAAACTCTATGGCTATGATCTCAAAGAAGGGTATATCCCGGGGGTAGATCCGATTCTTGATGCTGTGCTTCAGGATTTTGAGATTACGTATGAAGTAGAGAGGTAAACGGATCAAGGGATCAACCGCCTTCGCACATCGCTACTGCGGTCATGGAGGGATCAAGGACAAACGTCGTGATTGCATTCGTCGAGATCCCTGCCCGACTGGCTGAAATGCCTCTGCAAGTCAGGCAGGCGGGGTCGTGAAAGTTTACCCTGAGTTAGAGTTTACCCCGAGCTCGTCGAGGGGAAGGGTCGTGTGAAACAATTCGTAACTCGCAGCACGTAACTCGAAACTCGTCCATTGTTACCTTTGCTCCACAATCAAGTTGAACATGGACTGGCCGCTTTTTGAAGTATTCATCCGCAGCAAATCAGGATTGCATCACAAGCATGTCGGCAGCCTGCATGCGGCAGACGCACAAATGGCTATTGAGAATGCACGTGATGTCTATTGCCGGCGCAATGAAGGCGTGAGCATCTGGGTCGTTCCGTCAGATCAGATCACCGCCTCCAATCCGGAACAGCAGGAAGAACTGTTTGATCCTGCAAAGGACAAAGTATATCGACATCCAACCTTTTATAAGGTTCCGGAAGGAGTGAAGCATTTATAAAAACAAGTAGTCAAAATGCCCGCCTGCACCGGACAGACAGGCAAAATAATAGAGTCAAAAGTTTAAAATGATGTGAGGTTTTACTTTTGACTTTTACATTTGAGTCTACTCCGAAAAGTAGATAACCTGCGAAAAATAAGGGATTGGAAATTATGAGGGTTAAACGATATTCCGGATATTGGTAATATGTTTAAAGAAAGCCAGGAATCGACGCCACAAGACCTATTTTCATCAGTCTCACAGAATATCGGTGAGGGGAAAATGAAAGAGTTGACTGACGAAAATGCATGGCACAATCAATTTTATCGCGAGGTAACAAGTAGGATAGAAGAAACGATCTTCCGAGAGCTATATAGCGATCGAAGTGGTCGGCCCAATGCACCGGTGCGGGTGTTGACGGCGATGATCCTGCTAAAAGAAGGACAAGGCTGGACAGATGAACAGTTGTACGAGAACAGTCGCTACAATATGAAGGGGATGCGGGCATTGGGATTGACGAATTTGAATGACGAGGTTCCAGTTGCAAGTACCTATTATGATTTTAAGGTTAAACTGGACGGATACCACGCGGATACGGGAATAAATCTCTTCGATGAAGTTTTCAAGCAAATTACACGAGATCAAATTGGGCGTTACAAGATTAAGGGAAGTGAGATCAGAATGGATAGCAAACTGATACAATCAAATATTCGGAATTTCACGCGACTACAAAAGCTTATTCAAGGGATACAGGTATTTCAAAGGAGCCTTGGGAAAGAACACAAGACTCGGCTGAAGAAGAAAGACGACAAGGCATTTTTAGAGGAGATTCTGAGTAAAACGCCAGAGAATCACACCTATGGAATGGGAAACCTGCAGAAAGAGAAATGGGTCGAACGCATGGGGTTTTTGCTGAGAAAAATTGTCAATCTATACAGTACTAAGGATAGTAAATACTACGATGCCCTAAAGACCATGTTCTTGGAACAGTATGAGTATGAAGAGAAGACAAACGTGCCTCCACGGCCCAAACAAAATGGGGATATCCCTGCTGATACTGTTCAGTCAATACATGATACAGAGGCTAGCTATCGCAAGAAAGGTCAGGTAGAGAATCAACAGCAAGTCAGAGGATATAGCGCAAATATCACGGAGAACTGTAGTGATGAAGAACTTTCCTTGATTACGGATGTCAGAGTAGAAAAAGCAACCTATTCAGATGACGCATATCTAACAGATGCGGTAGTAAATACAGAACAGCTTACGCAGACACCTGTTACAGACATTTGGACTGATGGAGGATATGATAGTATTGCAAATCGGAAACAGTTTGGGGAGTGGCAAACTAAGACATGGCATTTGTCAAATCTTAAAGGCGCAAACACCTATAGCATTGTACAAGGAGCCAATGGTGAAATCATTGTGACTGATCTGATTACAAACACAACACAAAAAGCATCTCTTGCAAAAAATGGAAAGTATCGTATCTCGAGTCAAAGAAAAACTCAGTACTATGTATACTTTGATCAAGAAACGATAGCGACACATCTTATTCTCAATGAGGTGAGACCAGTAAAAGAATCGTCAACAAAGCGCGCGAATGTAGAGGCAACAATTCATCAAGTATTTTGCAGCCTCAGTGGCGCCAAGACACGATACCGTGGGCGATTCCGAAATTCCATGTTTGTAATTGCTCGTTGTATTTGGGTAAACTTCAAAAGAATAGCGGAACATCTGTTCAAAAGTCCATCTTTGAACCTTTGTGATCTCTTTGCAAGCCTTTCTTTGACCATTTGGTTTCTGGAGATCAGAAGAGAGGTTAGTCCAGTTATTTCAGTTCAATCCTCGAAAGCTCAAATCACGCACTCTTTATGAGTAAAAACGTAGCATTTTCGGAGTAGACTCACATTTGATATTTTACATTTTGACTTTAATCGTGTATCCATTTGAGAATCAATCCAACATACGTTCTGCATCTTGCCGACAACAATCTCATCCTCGGTCAGCGTCTGGGTGAGTGGTGTGGTCATGGACCGGTCCTCGAGCAGGATATTGCACTCACCAATATTGCACTGGATCTCATCGGACAAGCCCGACTGCTTTATCAATGTGCTGCAGAGCTTATCGGCGACACAAGTGAAGATGCCCTTGCCTTTCTTCGTCTTGAACATGACTACCGCAATGTCTTACTGGTCGAGCTGCCGAATGGCAATTTCGCTGACACTGTTGTGCGTCAGTACTTCTACGACGTATTTAATTACCTCAACTATGATGCATTGCTTCAATGTACTGATGAGCATCTCCGGGCCATCGCCGAAAAAGCCCTGAAGGAAGTCACCTATCACCGCAGATGGAGCGGGGAATGGGTGATCAGACTTGGTGATGGAACTGCTGAGAGCCATGAGAAAGTACAAGATGCCGTGAATCATCTATGGGAATATACAGGAGAACTCTTCAGTCCTGCAGACTTCGAGAAGGAAAGTCACAAAATGCAAAACACACCTGATGTCTCTTCATTGCACAAGGCGTGGAAAAAACACGTGGTGCACACACTTGATACTGCCACTTTACGAATACCACGGGATGATATATGGATGCAAAGTGGCGGTAAATCCGGTCACCATTCGGAGCATATGGGATTCATTCTTTCTGAGCTACAGTATATGCAGCGGACATATCCTTCAATGCAATGGTAATGGCAACCACAGATGATATCTACCGGATATTGCAGGAAGTCACAGACCCTGAAATCCCTGTTATCTCGGTTGTTGAATTAGGTATTGTCCGCGATGTACAAATAGATGATGAAGCGCATGTCGATGTCTTTATCACTCCGACATACTCAGGATGTCCTGCGATGGATGTCATACCGGTGCTCATCCGGCAGGCGATTATCGATGCAGGATATTTGGATGTTGCAATTCATTCTGAACTGTCACCTGCATGGACTACCGATTGGATTAGCCCTGAAGGGAGAAAAAAGCTAAAAGAATTCGGTATTGCTCCACCCGATCTTCAAAAGTCTCATGCACCAGACCAGGTAGAGTGCCCCCATTGCAGTTCGACAGATACCGAACTCATCAGTTTTTTTGGTTCGACGCCATGCAAAGCCGCATACCGGTGCAAGGCATGCCTGGAGCCTTTTGATTATTTCAAATGTCATTGAGAAGGGAGTGGATTCCGTGTTGTATATCCTTCAATATATTAATTGAAATCAGTGTGATGGAAAGCCTCGTATGTATATTGTGAATATACTAACAAGTTAAACTTTTTTCAATACATAATAGTTAGATTTTCAATTAGCTTTTCTGAAAAACGCCTGACCAATAAAGCTTATATATTCTCATTCATTCTCTTCACTTTAATTAAGTGCATGGTCTGGTTTCGACGAAATTCGACCACTCCTGTTTTCACGTATCTTCAATTTCCTCTAAAATGTTCATCTATGTCTTGGCTAAAGCCGTTCTTCTATGTCATGCTTTCTTGCAATGTTGTTCCTGCCTTCGCACAAGTACAACAAACCACTTACTGTAACCCCATTAATATCGACTACGGCTACACTCCTATTCCCAACTTCAGTGAATGGGGCAGGCATCGCGCCACTGCCGATCCTGTGATAGTGCTTTATCAAGGTGACTACTATCTCTTCAGCACAAATCAATGGGGATACTGGTATAGCAGTGATTTACTGAACTGGAATTTTAATTCACGAAAATTTCTCCGGCCATGGAATAGCGGGTATGACGAACTCTGTGCGCCGGCTGTCGGCATTATCGGAGATACGATGTTGGTATTTGGTTCTACCTATACACGTCACTTTACAATCTGGATGAGCACGAATCCAAAAGCTAATGAATGGAAGCCACTTGTAGATTCATTCAATATCGGGGGATGGGATCCGGCATTCTTCACGGATGATAATGACAGATTGTACATGTACAATGGCAGCAGCAATCGATGGCCGATGTATGGCGTTGAATTGAATCGTAAAACAATGCAACCTATTGGCACGCGCAGAGAAATATACTTCCTCGAATCATGGCGTTATGGCTGGCAACGATTTGGTGAGCATATGGATGATACCTTTCTTGATCCGTTTGCTGAGGGTGCCTGGATGACAAAGCATGAGGAAAAATATTACCTACAGTATGGTGCTCCTGGTACCGAGTTTAGTGGTTATGCGGATGGTGTAGTGGTAGGGGATCATCCACTTGGTCCGTTTATACCGCAATCAGATCCGTTGAGTTTCAAACCGGGGGGATTTGCACGCGGCGCAGGGCATGGCTCGACCTTTCAGGATCATTGGGGCAACTACTGGCATGTATCAACGATTGCGATTTCCGTGAAAAACAATTTCGAGCGTCGTGTTGGTATCTGGCCTGCAGGATTCGATGATGAAGGCGTAATGTATTGCAACACTGCCTTTGGCGACTATCCTCACTATTTACCCAATGGAAAAACAGACCATCTGAAAAGTCGTTTTACCGGTTGGATGCTATTGAACTATAAAAAAACGGTCATGGTGTCTTCAGCATTGCCCGGTCATCCTGCAAATCATGTTGTGGATGAAAGCATCAAGACATACTGGAGCGCAACCTCGGGAGATGCAGGAGCATGGATTCAATCGGATCTCGGAACTATCAGCACTGTGCATGCAATACAAATCAACTATGCTGATCAGGATGTGGATAGCTCTTTTCTCGGCAAGTCACTCGGTGTTTCTCATAAGTATCGAGTGTTGCATTCTGTTGATGGTGTCACATGGCACGTCTTAGTCGATAAAAGTCAAAATCAAACAGACGTTCCACACGACTATGTCGTCTTCGCCCCTCCCGTGCAGACGAGATTTATCAAGCTGGAGAATATTCAAATGCCTACCGGAAAATTTGCACTCAGTGGTCTGCGTGTATTCGGTAAAGGGAACGGAGCCTTGCCGTCCGCAGTGTCGCGGTTCATTGTATTGCGTACGGAAAAAGACAAACGCAGTGCCTGGATCAAATGGAAGCCAGTCGACAATGCTTATGCATATCATATCTATTACGGCATATCCCCGGATATGCTATACAACTGTATCATGGTGCACGATGCGAATGAATATTGGTTTAAAGCAATGGACAAAGAGAAGGCTTACTATTTCGCAATAGAGTCGATCAATGAAAATGGGGTCTCGGCAAGATCTGAAGTTTTTAAGGTCGAGTAGTTGGATCTTGGATTTCGTCTGCTTGCCGCGCCACAGGCATCCCTTTGGGACAGGCAGGGATCTCGGATCCCTAAATCCGTTTTCCTATTTTTACGGCCTTTTAACTCAGAAATTCATGACAGAACTATATACATCAGATGTCGCGGCAGTAGATGCATTGGCAAAAGCGTATCACGACCTGAAAGCTGAAATTGCGAAGGTGATTGTGGGTCAGGACAAGGTAGTAGAAGCCGTCATAATCTCTCTCTTCAGCAATGGACATAGTCTTCTTGTGGGGGTCCCCGGTCTTGCAAAAACATTACTTGTCAGTACGATTGCTGAAGTACTGGACCTCGAATTCAAGCGGATTCAGTTTACACCTGACCTGATGCCTTCTGACATCACCGGATCCGAGATCTTAGACGAACAACGTCATTTTCGTTTCAACCGTGGACCGGTCTTCGCGAATATCATCCTGGCAGACGAAATCAACCGTACGCCACCAAAGACGCAGGCTGCTCTGCTCGAGGCGATGCAAGAGAAATCCGTGACGGTCGCAGGTGAACGGCATATGTTGCCAAATCCGTTCTTTGTGCTTGCAACACAAAACCCCATTGAACAGGAAGGGACATATCCCCTGCCTGAAGCGCAGCTCGACCGGTTTATGTTCAATATTATGCTTGACTATCCAAGCTACGAAGAAGAGATTCATGTGGTGAAGCGCACAACCGCTCTGGATACTGCCGATCTGCGTCATGTGCTCTCCGCCGTTGAAATCCTGGAGTTCCAGCGCATCGTACGCAAAGTACCTATCGCAGACAATGTCCTTGAGTATGCAGTGCGTCTTGCCACACGGACTCGTCCGGATACAACCAATGCGACGATACAGGTGAATGAATTCATCAGTTGGGGTGCAGGTCCTCGTGCCTCACAATATCTCGTGCTTGGTGCAAAATGTCATGCTGCCATTCATGGTAAGTATTCTCCGGACATCGAAGATGTGCAGGCTGTTGCAAAGAATGTCTTGCGTCATCGTATCGTACGGAACTATAAAGCAGAAGCGGAAGGTGTCAGCGAGGAGAAGATTATTGAGGGGTTGATGTAGAAGTAGGCTGAGGCTGAGGCGAAGGAAATCTCAGTGACCACGAGTTTTAACTCGTGGTCATAAACGCTCAAAAATAAATGGGCTTTAGCTCAAAATACTTGTTACTTAATCAACTTTCTGTACTTGAGTATGAGTATTGTTTCACACAACCCTTCCCCTCGACGACCTCGGAGTAAACACTAGCTCAGGGTAAACTTTCACGACCCCGCCTGCCTGACTTGCAGAAGCATTCAGCCAGTCGGGCAGGGATCGCAACTTAAGACGATCACGACAGCAGGATTAGGAGCATTTATAATCCTGGATACTACTTTCATCAGTTTCTGTCTTCCTTAGCCTCAGCCTTAGCCTCAGCCTTCTTCATACCTGCTTCATGAACTGCATGTGCCATCGACACCACAAGAGAAGGATCCGCTTCGAATGCATTTCCGACGACAATCACATCTGCTCCTGCAAGGACATTGCGTGCCGCTTGTTCCGGCGTACTGATCCCGCCACCTACGATGAGTGGCAATTGCACCACACTGCGGACAGCAGCAATCATCTCTTCAGTCACGGGTTTCCTGGCGCCACTCCCGGCATCCATGTAGAGGCATTTCAATCCCAGCATTTCACCAGCCATAGCCGTACAAGCAGCGATATCATTTTTATCGGATGGAATAGGAGATGTATTACTGATATAGGACACCGTCGTAGGCACGCCTCCATCGATGAGCATGTATCCGGTAGGGATCACTTCAAGCGGACTTACTTTCAGATAGGGCGCAGTGATCACATGTTTTCCGATCAATAATTCCGGATTTCGCCCGGAGATCAACGACAGAAATAGGATGCCGTCCGCCTTATAACTCAGTTGATATGAATCTCCGGGAAACAAGACCAATGGAATGTCACATTTCGATTTGATCGCAGAGAGACATGCATCCAATTGATTACTGACGATGAGGCTGCCTCCGATAAAAAAGAAATCGACTTTTGCAAGCAGTGATAGTTCAATGAGCTGATCTAATCTCGTAAGTCGCACTTTATCAGGATCGATAAGTACAGCAAGCATTTTGCGTCCCTCTCTTGCCTCAGTGAAGCGTGTGAATATTTTCGATGGCTTCTGCATGATGAAAACCGAAGATACGATTTGCCTGTAAACGGATGAAGGGTGGAAGGGATCAACCGCCTTCGCACATCGCTTCTGGCGCCTGCGCCATAGCTTCGGCGACGGCGCGCGGTCAAGGAGGGATCAATGGAAGCTGACTTTCCATTTTCCACTATTTCACCGGCTCCCCCGGCTTTACCGACTTCTCCTGCTTTTCTTTATAAACCTTACATTTACGTCTCCCACAATCTAGTTGGCTTAAAGTTTGAAATAGCAGATGAAGATCACCCTTGGCATTGTCCTCTTATTGCTTGGTTTTACGCAATCCTTTGCACAGTCGCGATCCTTGTGGACCGATAAACCTGTGACAGAAATGCGTCTGCCTGCCGGTCAGGCAGGCATTGCTGAAGGGCGGAAACTTTTCCCATTACGATATCGCACGGCAGGCCTGGATATCAACTCCATGCGCAGTTTACTGACTTCTGCGCCTGATGAAGTCAATGTGTCACCGTCTTTCAGCAGCGTGATTTTGGAAGTGCCTATACCGGATGGAGGATTAGATAGTTTCCGACTTGTCGAGTACTCGATGATGGAACCCGGACTGGCAAACCGCTATCCTGATATCCGGACATTTCGAGGCGTCAGTTTGCATGATCCATTCAAAACAATTCGGTGTGACTGGACGGTGAAAGGATTTTCGGCAATCATCATGACACGCAGTGGACGGTATCATGTGGAACCTTTTGCACGAGGCAACCAGGAAGATTATATCATCTTTTATAAGCGTGACTATCCTGCACCAGCAGAACCATTCGTATGCGGGACTGAATCGTTGGAACCCGAAAGACCTGATGATCATCAAATTCGGGTTTCCGGTGATTGTACCTTCAGATCCTATCGCCTTGCCGTAGCTACGACAGGTGAGTATTCGAATTACTTTGGTGCCGAGAGCGATGCCGAAGAAGACATTGTTCTCTCAGAAGTAGTGATTGCAGTGAATCGTATCAATGGCGTGTATGAAAAAGATGTGGCGGTACGGATGCTCTTGATTGAAAATACGACAGAAGTTTTTTATTACAATCCTGCGACCGATCCTTATTCGGGAGGTGCCTGCACACAACTCGGCCAGAATCAAACCACGATGACCAATGTCATCGGCAGTGGCAACTATGATATCGGACATGTCTTTGGTGTCGGAAGCGGTGGTTGCGCAAGTACAGGTGTTTGCTTAGATAGTAATAAAGCCCGCGGTGCAACGGGAACAACTCCACCTGATGGTGATCTTTTCTATATCGACTATGTGGCTCATGAAATCGGACATCAGTTTGGTGCCAGTCATACCTTCAACAATTACTGTAATGGCAATCGTGTCAATTCTTCCGCATACGAACCGGGTAGTGGCTCCACGATCATGGCTTATGCAGGTATCTGTGATCCAAACGTCCAAAACAACAGCGACGATTATTTTCATTCCCGAAGCATCTTCCAGATCAACAGTTATATCACAAGCGGAAACGGAAACGACTGTGATGTCCCAATTACATGGAGTAATTCAGCTCCAGTTCTTACTGAAGGCGCCGATTATACAATTCCGAAATCAACTCCATTTATGCTCACAGCCATTGCTACGGATGCGGATGAAGATCCTTTGACTTATTGCTGGGAACAATGGGATCAGGAAATCGGAAGCATGCCTCCTACCTCGACAAATACATTAGGCCCGATGTTTCGCAGCCTGGATCCTGATCCGTCGCCAACAAGATATTTCCCACGCCTGCAGGACCTGGTGAATAATATCTCTCCCGTGTGGGAAGTCCTTCCATCAGTGACACGTAATATGGAGTTTCGTATTACTGTACGCGATTATCATGAGGGTATGGCGGGTTGTGTAGACGAAGACAATATTAATGTCAATTCAACCTCAATGGCCGGGCCTTTCATTGTGACCAATCCGAATACTTCCTCTGTCTTATGGCACGAAGGCGCAACTGAAACAGTTACATGGAACGTCGCTAATACCACCAATTCACCTGTCAGTTGTGTGAATGTCGATATCCTGTTGTCTTATGATGGCGGCTTCACCTATCCGGCGACGTTACTCTCAAATACGCCGAATGACGGAAGCCAGAACATTGTCGTTCCTTATGGTCTCTCCACCACAGCCCGGGTGATGGTGAAAGGCCGGAATCATGTCTTCTTTGATATTTCCAATCAGAATTTTGAAATCCGCTGCAGCCTGATTGTCACGAGTAATGCTGATTCTGGAAATGGTTCATTACGCAATGTATTAGTCTGTGCTTCTCCGGGAGACTCGATTACGTTTGCGCCGGCATTATTCGGCGCCACAATTACTTTGTTATCACCAATCGTTTTCACAGAAGATGTCGTCATCTCTTCCGCACCCGTCGAGAATATTACACTGAGCGGGACGATGATTGTACGTCCTATTGAAGTTCTTGCCAATACAGAAGTTTCCATCGCAGGACTCTGGATTATCGGGGGCACAGGACCGACTGGTTGTGCTTTACTTATCAATGGAGACGTGAAATTGACTGATGTGACTGTGGAACCAGGTCCGCAATGCGGGAAGTCACTTATTTTAAATTTTGGAACATTTACATTGGAAGGCAATTGTCAGATCGCACAATAAAGATTCTCAATTTTTATTTCTCAATTCACCATAGATTGTAATTGTAGAACATTCTTATAGCTGTTCATGGGTGATGGATGATGGATGATAAGGACTTTTCATCCTAACTAAATTTATCCTTGATAAGCAGGATGAATAAATTGGGTAAAGTCTAGCATAACTCTTTTCATTTTGATTTCATTTTTCATTTTGATTTTTATTGGTACAGCAATGCGCCCCAGATTTTTTCCAGGAAGAAATACATAAACAGCGATACCACGGTGATAGAAATCACATCCATCCAGAAGCCCGCTTTTATCATATCGCGGATACGCAGGTAACCTGATCCGAAGACGACTGCATTGGGCGGTGTTGCAACAGGAAGCATGAAGCCGCATGAAGCTGCCACCGTAGCGGCAACCATCAGAATGTAGGGATGCACGCCGATCGCTATAGCAAGTGCGACCAGGATTGGAAGGATCATCGCAGCAGTTGCCACATTGGAAGCAATCTCGCTGAGCAGTGTTACAGAGCTGACGAGGATCAAAATCAATAATAACAATGGAACACCTTGCAATAAAGTCATCTGACTTCCCAGCCAGTCCGCCAAACCGCTCGACTGAAATGCCGATGCAATCGCAAGCCCACCACCAAACAACAGGATGATACCCCAGGGAATATTCACTGCAGCTTTCCAGTCAATAAGCATAGTGCCTTTCTCATTGCGTGAAGGAATGAGAAACAAGGACATAGCCCCGGCGATTGCAATGACACTATCATCAATACCAGGGAGCCATTTTGTCAAAACAAATGAACGCAGCATCCAGCAGAGCGCAGTGATTGAAAACACAATGCCCACTGCTTTCTCTTCGAAGGAAATTTTTCCCAATGCACGTAACATGTTTCGGATCTCTTCCCGTCCACCACTTAGCGAACTTCCTCCGAGTTTAAATCCTATCCGTGTGAGATAAAACCAACTCGCGATTAACAAGACAATACTTACCGGAAGGCCGATTGCCATCCATTGCGTGAATGAGATCTCTGTCTGGTATGTCTCACGTACAATACCGGCAAACACAAGGTTTGTGGGTGTCCCGATCAGGGTCGCCATCCCACCGATCGATGCGGCATAAGCGATGCAAAGCATGAGCGCCTTACCAAATTCCGTGGGCCCTTGTGTATTGCTTAGTTGACCGATGATCGCAGTACCGATCGGTAGCATCATCACAGCCGTCGCAGTATTCGATATCCACATCGAGATGAAGGCAGTAGCGATCATGAATCCCAGTATGATGTTACGCGCATCTGTGCCGGTCCGAAGGATGGTATTCAGCGCAATGCGCCTGTGCAACCCACACTTCTCGATCGCAACTGCAATGATGAATCCACCAACGTAAAGAAAGATGATCGGATCTCCATACGATTTTGTTGCAGTTTGCACATCCATCGCGTTTGTCAGCGGAAAGAGTATTAAGGGTAGAAGCGACGTGACTGGGATCGGTATCGCTTCAGTAATCCACCATGTAGCAATCCAAAGAGTTGAAGCAAGTACCATCCGCGCCTCTTCTGACATCCCAACCGGATGGAGAAAGACCACGACCAATAGAAACAACAAGGGACCGAGGAGCAGGCCATAAAACCTGGCAGAGTGCGTCTTCATAGGAAACTGTTAAAGGTAAACGGGAAACGGGAAACGGTCAAGGCCTGCCTGCCCGGTAGGCAGGAATCAACCGCCGTCGCACATCGCTACTGGCGCCTGCGCCATAGCTTCGGCGACGGCGCGCGGTCAAGGAGGGATCAATGTGGAAACGCAAAGAAATTGATAATTGAATAATTCTCAGATTTCCAGGTTTACACTACATTGGAATTTCTCTGTGAGGAAAGATGGAGGTCGGGAGTGATTCTAACTTATCATCATCCAAAATTGAGTGTATGCGTATCGTGATTTTTGGAGCATCAGGAAAGACCGGCCAGGAACTCGTCAGACAGGCACTGGAACAAGGTCATCATGTCACTGCGTTTGTGCGTACGCCAGCCAGGCTCAATGTTTCGCATCCCAATCTGCAAATATTACAAGGTGATGTTGCCAATGCTGAGTCGGTCCGGAACGCGATCAAAGGACAGGATGCAGTACTTTCTGCCTTGGGCGCTGCGAGCCCTTTCAAATATGACCCTATCGTTGTCGAAGGTGTGCGACATCTGGTACAGGCAATGGAGCAGGAAAATGTGAAGCGATTTATTTACATGTCCTTTGCAGGTGTGGCAGAAAAACGGGATGGAGTCGGGTTTGTCATCAAATATGTCGCACCAAAACTTTTGCGCACGGAAATCGCAGGGCATACCGCAAGAGAGCACATCATCCGTCAAAGCTCCCTGGATTGGACAATCGTACACCCGACGACACTCACCACCGGACCACACACCCAGGAGTATAAAAGCGGCGAGAATGTTGCATCCAAAGGATTCGTAGTAAAAATCGCACGAGCTGATGTAGCCGACTTTATGTTGAAACAATTGACAGACAGACAGTATGTACGGAAGACGCCCCGGGTGATGTATTGAAAAGGCGGAAAGGCGGAAGCATGCACTATCAATTATTCCTATTTCCTGCTCCGCTTTTCAAAGAAATGCTTATCCATACGGGGTGGATCTGCAGGATCGTAACCATATGCCCGTAAGGACAAATAATACGCGGCCTGCAATCTCTCCTCAGAAGTCCGGGTGCGCCAATACCCGGTATTGCGATCAGCGTCTTCTTTGCTTTGCTTCTTGAATACGGTTTTATCCAGGCGCTCTTCCATGTTCTATTCTTCTTTTGTGAGATGTTGAA
>DATDQA010000266.1:0-18910 GCA_035292505.1 Saprospiraceae bacterium
TCTGTGCATGCAAACCATCTGCATGCTCAAAATGAATGATGATGTGATCGTCTCGGATTTCGTGTGATCGATAGAGCGGACCAGAGTCATATCCTGTATCTATGTGATAGTGTCTGCGCAATGCGATCCTCGCTAATCGTATACCTACATCCTGTTTATTAGCAGGATGGATATCGTCGACATTACCAATGTCACTTGTCACAACCATTCCCGTCTGTGGGAGTGACAATGCGCGACGCTGTGCATCCCGAATGATCACGCCTGAGTTCGGTAAATAATTCCGGTAAGGTGCAATTTGTACGAAGTAAAAAGGAAAGAGATAGCCCCACGCATTCCGCCAGCTCGTTAACATTGCCGGAAATACCTTGTAGTAGTGTGATGGATCATAGTTGACATGTTCGGCATTAGATTCACCCTGGTACCAGATGACACCTGCAATGCGATACCTGATCAGAGGAGCAATCATGGCATTATAGATACTCGCAGGTTCTTCAGGACCCCATGGTACATCACTGAGTTCTGCTGCTGTCTTCCTGATCAGCGCCGAATCCGGACAA
Source organism: Saprospiraceae bacterium (assembly GCA_035292505.1). GTDB lineage: Bacteria > Bacteroidota > Bacteroidia > Chitinophagales > Saprospiraceae > DATDQA01. The sequence goes on from DATDQA010000266.1 coordinate 558, forward strand.
AAATCAAGAGCTGTCCATGCTTCTGCCGGAGTACCGCCCCAACTCGCATTGATCAGACCGATAGGCACATTCAGATCCTGCTGTAATCTTCTCGCAAAAAAGTACGCAACTGCACTGAAGTCAATCATTGTTTCAGGACCGCAGGCTTTCCAGACATCCGCACTCACATCCACTTGTGGAGTTGAAGCACTGCGATGTGCGATGGTCAGGAATCTGAGATTCGGAAAAGAAGCCTGCTGCACTTCTATTTGCGCATTGTCAATGCCCATGCGTGCTGTCCACTCCATATTAGATTGTCCCGCGCAAAGCCATACCTCACCGATCAATACATTCTGCAGGACGATACGATTATATCCTCTGATCTCGATGGAATAGGGCCCACCTGCGGCAGGCGTATGAATCAGGACCGCCCAATTCGCCTGGTTGTCCGCAATAGTCTCCACAGAAGTATCCTGCCAGGATCCATGAATTGTCACTTTTTCGAGCGGTTTTGCCCAACCCCATATCGTCACCTCCGATTGTTGTTGCAGAACCATATTATCGTTGAAAATGGCAGGGAGTACAACATTACCCTTTGAAGTCACGGATAGCATCAGACTTAGGATAGACAGAGTTGTGTAAAGATGCATGGTTCCATTCTGATTAATCTCGCGCAAGTGAATCATGACTCGCACGGATGAGATATTGCGTCAATTCTGGGGAGGGCGTGTTGGTCGTACTTCGATTTTACTCGGTAATGTCCTCGGTGGCATTTTCAGCAAATCGGCGACCATCTGTCCGATATCTTCCGGTTGAATTTTCCAGGCGTCAGCTTCTGAAGGTATTCTGTCATTGAAATAACTGCTCACTGATCCGGGCATGATCGTAGTGACTTTAATACCATAATAACGTAGATCGAGCATCATTGCCTGAGTGAAACCGACCAGACCAAACTTTGAAGCATTATATGCAGAGGCGGCAGGAAAGAAGTTGGTGCCGGCCAGACTCGCAATTGTAATGATATATCCTTCAGACGCTTTAAGCGCTTCCAAAGAAGCTTTTACACTGTGGAACACACCTGTGAGATTGGTATCGATTGTCTCATTCCATTGGGCGGGAGTTATCGTATCGATTGGTGCGAAATGCCCCACGCCGGCATTGGCAACGAGGACATCGAGCTTTCCCCACTTATCGAGGATGTGCCGAACGGCGGTTTTTTCATCTTCAAGTTTTCGCACATCAGATACAAGAGGCAGAATGCGATGCGCATCAGTTGAAAGTTTTTTGGCAGCAGCTTGCACCGGATTCATGGAACGGCCGGAGATAGCCACATTCATCCCTTGCTCGAGCAGAGCCATTGCAATACCGAAGCCGATTCCTTTAGAGCCTCCGGTGATATATGCTGTTTTGTTGCTGAGTGGCATTGCAGACCATTTTGCTTATAAAGATATAATGACAAATGGTATGCGCTTCTTGTAATCATTTCACTTGAGCAAGCTCAGTTCGCCGATTACATAAAGAAAAGCACCCTGTCAGGGCGCATTCAAATCATTGCGGAGAAGGAGGGATTCGAACCCCCGATACCTTTCGGTATGCCGGTTTTCAAGACCGGTGCCATCAACCACTCGGCCACTTCTCCGTTATCAAGACCGGTGCCATCGCCAACGGCATCCCTTTGGGACAACCACTCGGCCACTTCTCCGTTATCAGGACTATGAAGGTATTATCTTCTGGTCCCTCAGAAACCGATACCCATCTACAGATTTAAAAAACAATTCTCTCTTGTAAGCTTCAGACTTTGTTGAATACTCTTCAAAATAGTGGACTCCCCATGGTATGCAAGCCTTGGTAGAACGGACTTTACCACTATTATGCTTCGCAACCCTTTTCTGTAAGTCCTGCGAATGTCCGTAATAGTATTTCTGACATCGCTCACTTTTGAGTATGTATGTTTTGTACAATTATAAATTCATTTATCATTCGGTATGCCGGTTTTTGCCAAATGCATCCCCTTGGGGCAAGACCGGTGCCATTGCCAAAAGCATCCCTTTGGGACAACCACTCGGCCACTTCTCCGTTATCAGGACCGGTGCCATCGCCAAAAGCATCCCTTTGGGACAACCACCCGGCCACTTCTTCGTTTTTCGTTTGGGATGCAAAAGTAGATGATTCAAATAAATGAGAATTATTCCCTTCCTGCTAAATCCACCTTTTGATTTTCCCTACATTGACAGCACGAAATTCCAATAGTCTATGTCGCACCGCCGTTTCTTCCTTCAAAAGCTGGCACTCGCCGGAATCTCTCTTCCCTGGATGCACAAACTTCGTATCACCCGTACATCTTTCAGCACTGCGAACCTCCCTGTCATCCTCTGCAGCCGGGGAAAGGACTGGGGTCAAAAAGTTCTGGATCCAGCATGGGAAAAATTCAAAGAGAGTGGAAGTATCCTGGATTCTGTGGAAGCAGGTGCAAATGTTACTGAACTTGATCCGGATGACATGTCTGTGGGCTATGGCGGTCTGCCAAATGAAGATGGTGTGGTCACGCTCGATGCTTCAGTCATGTACGGACCTACTCACAAATGTGGTTCGGTGGCTTCCCTGGAAAACATCAAGAGAGCCTGTAGTGTCGCACGCCTGGTGATGGAGCGCACAGATCATATCATGCTCGTCGGACCCGGTGCGTTGCGCTTTGCCAAAGCCCATGGTTTTCCTGAAGAGAATCTATTGACTGACGAGGCACGCCGGGTCTGGCTTCGCTGGAAAGAGAATATGAGCACCCAGGACGATTGGCTTCCGGAACCCAATAACGATTACGGGCTAAAAGACCGTCCAAAGGGCACGATCAACGTACTCGGTATCGATGGAAACGGGAATGTCGCAGGTATCACAACGACGAGTGGACTTTTTGGAAAACTCGCCGGACGTGTCGGTGATTCTCCTATTATTGGCGCAGGACTGTATGTCGACAATGCCGTGGGAGCTGCCGGAGCAACAGGTCGTGGAGAAGAGGTGATACGCACTTGTGGGAGTTTTCTGACTGTAGAATATATGCGGCATGGAATGTCTCCGCAGGAAGCCTGCGAGGCCGTCTGCCATCGCATTGTGGAAGTGAACGGAGGTCTTGACAAAGTTGACTTCGATGATAAGATCGTGGCAGTCAATACACGTGGCGAGGCCGGCTGTGCATCTATTATGGGTTCTGAGACTGAGCTTCCTGAGGCGGCGATCATGACAAAAGAAGGCTTCCAACTTGTCAAAGGAACTTACTTAAAACAGTGGAAGGATAAAGACTGACTTCATTGATAATCAAGCATTGATAGTATAAGAGTTCAAGCAATATATAGTTAAAAATTGCGACCCTAGGTGTCGCCGAATGGCAGCCGGGAATTGTTATCTTTGCGCCCACTTTTCAAAATCGGGTAGCACTTCCATGGCGACAAGAAAATCAAAGAAGTCGGACGAGACATTAGTCGACATTGTCCAGGTTAAAGTAAAAGCCGAAGATTTCTTCGAGCGCAATCAGATTGCAGTGTTGGCAACTTTAGGGGCTATTGTTCTGATTATCGGAGGGCTGTTCGTCTATCAGAATGTCTACAAGAAGCCGCGTAATGAGAAAGCAATGGCTCAGATGTTCCAGGCACAGTTTCAGTTTGAGAGAGATTCTTTCGCTCTCGCCCTGGACAATCCTGGCGGTGGCTATGATGGATTTCTGGACATCATTGATAAATTCTCAGGCACCAAGGCCTCTAACCTTGCAAACTACTATGCTGGTGTATGTTATCTGCACCTCGGCAGATATGAAGCGGCAATTGATTTCCTCAACGACTTTAAGGCCGCAGGTGAAGTCACTCCGATCATGAAACATGGCACTCTTGGTGATGCGTATTCTGAGCTTGAGGATTGGAAAAATGCAATCAGTCATTATGAAAAAGCCGCAGAGACGTCGAATAATGAATACCTGACTCCTTACTATCTGAAAAAGCTCGGCCTCCTGTATGAACGTCAGGGTGATCAGGCAAAGGCATTGAAGGCTTTCGAGAGAATCAAGAAGGACTATCCGAATACAACTGCCAGCCAGGGTATCGATAAATATATCGCCCGCGCAAAAGTCGAATAAGAATACTTGCACAGCGCTAAGCCGGTGCGATACGAACATCTTTGCTCTGAGTATGTTTGGAGTTCTAAATCGCAACATATGGCTACCAGGTCACCAAAAGACAACACCGCGAACGTAATTCCAGGCGGTGCCGGATACAAGATTGGTATTGTTGTTTCCGATTGGCATCGCGCGATAACCGACAAACTCTTGTCCGGATGCAGGGAATCCTTGATCGTACATCACGTCTCCGAGGAAGATATTCAGATCATCAGGGTGCCTGGTTCATTTGAATTGCCCATGGGTGCAAAACTGCTCCTGGGCCGTGAGCGCCTCGACGCTATCATCTGCCTTGGCTGTGTCATCAAAGGAGAGACAAAGCACGACGAGTATATTTCCCAGTCGGTTGCCAACGGCATCATGAATCTCTCTCTCATGAGCAATACGCCAGTCATCTTTGGTGTGCTCACGCCCAATTCAATAGAACAGGCGGAGGACCGTGCAGGAGGAACCCATGGTAATAAGGGGATCGAAGCTGCGGAAACGGCATTACGTATGGTCACTCTGCGCAAGGAAGTTGGACGAAATCCACATAAAATCGGGTTTGCATGACCAGACTTTTTTCTGTGAAAGCAGGCACCTTTAAACTCGACGGCGGCGCAATGTTTGGTGTTGTGCCTAAAACGCTTTGGGCCCGCCTGAATCCTCCCGATGAGAATAATCTCTGTACATGGGCCTTGCGCTGTCTCCTCATGGATACCGGTGAACGTCGTATTCTCATCGATACAGGAATGGGAACAAAGCAGGATGCAAAGTTTTTTTCCCATTATGAACCATCAGGACATATACTGCACGAGAGTTTGTCACAACTAGGATTCGATAGAAAGGATATCACGGATGTTTTCCTCACCCATCTGCACTTTGATCACTGTGGAGGTGCATTAGAAAAAAATGCGGTTGGCTCTATTGTACCTGCATTTCCGAATGCAACGTACTGGTCATGCAAATCACATCTCGAATGGGCACTCACACCGAATGCCCGTGAGCGCGCTTCCTTTCTGAGGGAGAATATCATGCCCTTTATTGAACAGGATCTATTTCAATTCATTCCCGAAGAACAAGACATTGAATGGATAGAAGGCATCAGGATTTTATTCGCTTACGGACATACGCAGGCGATGATGATCCCCAAAATTCCATTTCGTGATTCAACCGTTGTGTTTTGTGCAGATCTCCTCCCCTCTTCATATCATGTCAGTATGCCTTATGTGATGAGCTATGATACCCGGCCTCTCCTGACCCTGGAAGAAAAGGAAAGATTCTTTGTTGAAGTAATTGAAGGGAACTTTGTCTTGTTCCTTGAACATGATCCGGTAAATGAATGCATACGTTTGACAAAAGATGAACGTGGCAGGTATGTCATCTCTGAATATCTCTCCTTGCAAGGTTTGAATGATGAGAAAGAACTTTAGCACCGCCGTGCCGTGGGAAAGTACCGTTGGATACTCGCGCGCTGTATGCATTGGAAATGTCATTGAAATATCCGGGACTGTCTCTGTTCTGGATGGGAAGGCATATGGAATTGATGATCCATATCTCCAGACGAAACGTATCCTCGAAATCATCGGCTATGCTCTTACCCATTTTGGTGCATCGTATGCTGATGTGATCAGGACAAGAATTTACGTGACTGATATTGTGCATGCCTGGGAAGCCGTCGGTAGAGCACATGGAGAAGTATTCAGGGAAATCAGACCTGCGACATCGATGGTTGAAGTAAGTGCGTTGATTGCACCAGAGTATCTTGTGGAGATAGAGGCCACAGCAGTGATTGACGAAGATCGTTAAGTCATGTCCCATACCTATAAAATCAAGGAGATCTTTTACACCATCCAGGGCGAAGGTGCCCAGACAGGAAGGCCGGCGATCTTTGTACGCTTCTCGGGATGCAATCTGTGGAGTGGACGGGAAGAAGATCGAGCTAATGCCATTTGCAAGTTCTGCGATACAGATTTTCGGGACACAAATGGAGAGCGCGGTGGCAGGTATACTACCGATGAAATTATCGGGATCGTTCTTTCACTCTGGGGGAAGAGATCGGGAAACCCTTTTATCGTGATGACCGGAGGGGAACCACTCCTTCAACTCGACCAGGAATTTGTGGATTCTCTCCATGTATCTGGTATTGAGATCGCCATTGAGACAAATGGAACCATCATTGCTCCAAAAGGAATAGATTGGATATGTGTAAGTCCGAAGGCGGGAACAGAGATCGTGCAACGTTCAGGCAATGAACTGAAAATCGTTTATCCACAGAAGGATCTCGATCCTCTTGAATTTAGAGATTGGGATTTCGAAGTATTTTCTATTCAACCCATGTATAGTAATCGTCTTGCTGAGAATACGCAGGCCTCAATAGATTTCTGTATGCAACATCCGCAATGGACATTGAGCCTGCAGACACATAAAATGCTTGGCTTACCTTGAACACTGGAGCCTGTCGGGGCGGGTCCTATCATCAATATAAAAAATGCCCTGAATGAAATCCGAAACGAAATGAAAATCATTGAATTTGACAATCCCCATCGTAAAAAACACTTCGCCTTCTTCCAGGCAATGGAGATGCCCCATTTCAGCATGGTCTCACCTATCCCTGTGAGACCACTACATGAATTCATCCGGGACCACCACTTGCATTTCACGGGGACGATGGTCTATTTAATTTCAAAAGTGGCAAACGAGATACGTGAATTCAGATGGCGTATCAGGGGAGACCAGGTTGTGGAGCATGAACTGGTCCATCCTTCATTTACCGTAAACACAGATGAAGCAGATGTCTTTAGTTTCTGTTATGTCAACTTCACCGATGATTATCATGCATTCATTACATCCGTATCGCAGGCACAGAAACAGATGCGTGAAGCCCCTTCCCTGGAGGATATTCCGGACAGGGATGATTACCTCTTTATGTCAGCGATGCCCTGGGTGCATTTTACGGGGTTCATGCACGCCATGCATACACCTGTGCGGGATTCTGTACCACGTCTGACATGGGGCAAGGTCAGACAAACCGGAGATGAATTATTGATGCCGGTTGGAGTACAAGCGCATCATGGAGTTGTGGATGGAAAGCATGTTGGTATGTTTTACGAGCGCTTTGCCGAATGCTGTGCGATACCGGAAAGAAGTTTAATGTTTAATGTGTAATGTGTAGATGGGGAAGCGTTGACCGCTCAATGTATATCCATTCCTTTTCGCGTTTCTTCGCGTTGTTCGCGGATAAGTTTTCATTTCGCGTCTTCTGCGGATTTCTCTCTGTATTTCGCGCAAAAAAAAATCCGTACAAGCGGGCACCTTTCCAGTAAACTGAAAAAGAATTTTTTGTTTGGGCCCCAGGGGACATGTATGAAGACGCCAACCTACTTTCGGTAATCCTCTTGTCTCTAGCCTTTGGGTATAACAAAGAGCCACTGCAAATTACAACGTCCAACAACAGTTGGGTAGAGAGCCCTACGCAGACCGTCCTTTTGAGACAGTGGCTTAGGGATGAGGCCCGCCCTGGTCATAGACTGATAAGTCTCCAATATTATCGTGTTGAGCCAAACAAAGAAACATATCCTTGCCTGTACGGACATATCAACAAGCCTGCATGAATTCAATCACCAGGCTGATCGTCTCTTTTGACTGATGTGCTAATGTACTACTTCTGAACGAACGACCAAAGTTTCTCAGTACATATCTTTCTATCTTTCCGCACATACGCATGAGATATTATAGTATCAGCCTTTTCATTGCCTTCCTTTTGACAATTGGTGCCTGCAGGCAAGCCGAAAGGAGTGCATATGTTTTTCAAAAGTCTGCGTTCAGCAAGGATGGCATGGTCGTCTCTGCACATCCTCTTGCGACTCAGGCAGGCATCGATATTTTACGCGAAGGAGGAAATGCTGTCGATGCGGCGATTGCAGTGCAACTCACATTGGCAGTAGTGTATCCACGCGCCGGTAATATCGGTGGAGGAGGGTTCATCGTGTATCGTAGCGCAAATGGAGAATCTACAACATTGGATTTTCGGGAGAAAGCACCGAAGTTTGCACATCGTGACATGTACCTCGACGATCGGGGTGATGTAATACCTGGCCGCAGTACTGACGGACATCTTGCGTCAGGTGTTCCCGGCACAGTTGCAGGCCTTGTGGCATGTCATCAGAAGTATGGTTCTCTTCCGTGGGAAAGACTTTGTCAGAGTGCTGTTCACCTAGCACGTAAAGGTCATCCGATTACACACTTTGAGGCAGAACGTCTCAATGAGTTAAGGGAGTTATTCATCAAATACAATGGAGATGAGATACCCTTTGTCTCAGCCAGCGCGTGGGAAGAAGGGGACATTCTGAGACAACCGGAACTCGCACAAACTCTTGAGCTCATCGCCCATGAAGGGCGCGAAGGATTTTATGCCGGAAAAACTGCAGAATTTATACTCAACGAGATGCAGGAAGGTGAAGGATTGATCACGCAAGCTGATCTTGATGCGTATCAACCTGTCTGGCGAAAACCGATCACAACTGATTATCGTGGCTATCGCCTCATCTCCATGCCACCACCTTCTTCCGGAGGCATAGCCCTTGCACAATTACTTGAGATTGTCGAGGGCTATCCATTGAATACATGGGGACATAGAGATATCCGTTCGATCCATCTCATGATAGAAGCTGAACGAAGGGTATATGCTGACAGAGCGACTTATCTTGGAGATGCTGATTTCTATCCAGTACCGAAGGACACGTTACTTGATGCTTCTTATTTATCCGCGCGGATGAGAGACTTCAATCCTGTTATGGCTTCCAAAAGTGAGTCCATTCAGGCCGACCGTATGGAATTGACCATAGAATCGTATGAGACCACCCACTTCACCATTGTTGATGGGAAGGGTAATGCAGTCGCCGTGACTACAACCCTGAATGGGAATTATGGAAGTAAGGTCATTGTAGATGGCGCTGGTTTTTTTCTCAATAATGAAATGGATGACTTCAGTGTTAAGCCCGGTGTCCCAAACATGTTTGGACTCATTGGTGGCGAGGCGAATGCGATTGAACCTGAGAAACGGATGCTCAGCTCCATGACTCCAACAATTGTAGAAAAAGAGGGTAAGCTTTTCATGACACTCGGCACACCGGGCGGTTCGACAATTATTACCAGTGTCTTCCAGGTATTTCTGAATGTTGTGGAATTCAACATGTCTGCTACGGAAGCAATTGCAGAGAAGCGCTTTCATCATCAATGGCTTCCCGATGAGATCAGTTATGAACAAGGTTGCTTTTCTGATTCGTTACGCAGTACACTCACAGGTATGGATCATGTTTTGAAAGAAATAACGAACATCGGCCTTGTGGAAGTGATTCATGTGCTACCCGATGGTACTTATGAAGGAGCAGCGGATCCGAGGGAAGGCTCCCATGCTCAAGGCCTGGATTAGTCCAATGTTTCATGTTCAATGTTCAACGTTTCATGCTAACGCAACATTAAACATTAAACATCAAACATGGACATTGAATTGTGAATTACGCAGAAATAAGTTTAAGCCTCAAGTTTTCAATCATATCCTCCACCATCGATTCAAGATTATACTTCGGCATCCAGTTCCAATCATTTCGGGCAGCGGAATCGTCAATGCTCTCCGTCCATGAATCAGCAATCGCTTGTCTGTGGTCAGGTTTATATTCGATGGTAAAATCGGGAATATGCTTTTTGATCTCGGCAGCGAGTTCAGCAGGAGTGAAATCCATCCCAGCGAGATTATAAGAAGTCCGGATTGAAATTTTACCGGCTGGTGCTTCCATCAGATCCAGGGTGCCGCGAATCGCATCCTCCATATAGATCATGGGTAGTCGTGTATCGGCGCGTAAGAAACACGTGTAGTGTTTTGATTTCAACGCCTCATAAAAGATCTCTACTGCATAATCTGTCGTACCACCGCCGGGCATCGCTCCATGACTGATGATTCCCGGATAGCGGATGGAACGCACATCAAGACCGTACCGGTGGAAGTAATAGTTGCACCATAGCTCTCCCGTCAGTTTGCTCATCCCATACACCGTCGATGGAATGGTGGCGCTATGTTGAGGTGTAAATTTCTTTGGTGTAGGTCCACCATAAATGGCAATCGAACTCGGGAAGAAGATCTTTTCGATACCACATTCCGCACTCAGGTCAAAGATCTCAAGGAGTGAATTCAGGTTGACGTTCCATGTCTTACGGGGATTCCATTCACCGCTGGCAGAGAGGATGGCAGCGAGATGATAGATCTGGGTGATGTGATAATCTTCAATGATCTCATTGATGCGTTGGGTATTGAGGATATCCAACATCACGAAGATGGCCTTATCGAACTTATGTTCTTTGATGTCCGATGCGACCACACGCTCTGTGCCATATCTCTCTACCAAAGCGTGGATGAGTTCTGTCCCTATCTGCCCACTTGCGCCTGTCACCAGGATTCTGTCTTCTGCCATAGTGATTCTTTGAGCGTCAAATATAGATACACTGATCCTGTTGCGGGTTTCGAGTTACGAGTTACGGGTTCAAACTCATCGTCTCAAGTAGCGATAGTCAACATAACTCGTAACACGCAACGCGTAACTTGCAACAATGTTTTCCCAAGGCTTATCTTCACGCCCGCACTCATTATTAAAGTAATGTACACCTCAGTCAAGACACAACTCCAGCAAGAACTCAAGGCAATCCGCGATGCGGGGCTCTATAAAGAAGAACGCATCATCACTACGCCACAAGGCGCTGTAATCCGCACTCAACAAGCCGGTGAAGTGCTGAACTTCTGTGCGAATAACTATCTGGGCCTTTCTTCCCATCCGAAAGTGATCGATGCAGCCAAGCGTGCGATCGATTCGCATGGCTTTGGAATGTCTTCTGTACGGTTTATTTGTGGTACGCAGGATATTCATAAGACTGTCGAACAACGTGTCTCTGAGTTTTTAGGCACGGAGGACGCGATACTTTATGCAGCAGCCTTCGATGCAAATGGAGGCCTGTTTGAACCGCTTCTCACCGAAGAAGATGCCATCATCTCGGATGAACTCAATCACGCTTCCATCATCGACGGCATCCGGCTTTGCAAAGCACAGCGCTATCGCTATCTGAACAATAACATGCAGGACCTGGAAGAAAAGCTTAAAGAAGCTCATGGTACACGCAGACGTATGATCGCGACGGATGGTGTCTTCTCGATGGATGGCACGATCGCGCAACTGGACAAGATCTGCGACCTCGCTGATAAATATAATGCACTTGTGATGGTAGACGAATGTCATGCCACTGGCTTCCTCGGCAAAACTGGTCGCGGAACGATAGAGTATCGGAATGTCATGGGACGTGTCGATATCATCACCGGAACATTCGGCAAAGCATTGGGAGGCGCGTCAGGAGGATTTACTGCTTCGCACAAAGAGATCGTAGACATGTTGAGACAACGCTCCCGTCCATATCTCTTCTCGAATACACTCGCACCTGCCATCGCCGGCGCGACGATTGCAGTGATTGATCTGCTTTCTGCATCTACTACCTTGCGGGATAAATTGGAAGTAAATACAAAGAGATTCCGGCAAGGCATGGAGTCGGCTGGCTTTGATATCGTGAAAGGAGATCACCCAATTGTACCGATCATGTTGTATGAGGCAAAGCTCTCACAGGACATGGCAGCACGGATGTTGCAGGAAGGGATCTATGTGATTGGATTTTACTATCCGGTTGTACCGAAAGGCAAGGCGCGTATCCGCGTGCAAATCTCTGCAGGACATGAACCGGAGCATATTGACAAGGCGATCGAGGCGTTTACGAAGGTTGGGAAAGAATTAGGAGTTATTGAATTATAGGTGATGGATGATGGGTGATAAGAACTCATCAATCATCCATCATTTCATTATTCATCATTCATATTTTTATGAAGCACGATATCACGAAACATCCTTACTGGTCCTACGACGAGTTCGTCGCCTTCCTCCTTTTCTATGCTGCGAAAGCCGACATGGAATTCATTGATGAGGAACGCGAGATGATCCTGAAAATAGTTTCCGAAGAAAAGTTTTCCCAGATCGAGCAAGAATACTATCGTCTCACCGACTTCGAACGGATCAATGTCATCCAGGCTTACAAGAGCAAGTTTTATGCGAGTGCCACAAAGAAAAATGAGATTATCGAGAAGATCAAAAAGCTCTGTACTGCGGATGGCGAGTTTGACATCATGGAACAGAACATGGTGATGATGATACAGAAGATATTGTAACTCACCCCCCGGCCCCCTCCCTTTGAATTAATATCCTGCTAAGAATTGACTTTGACGCAAGGGTGGGGGAGCCTGCTTCTGGACTAAGTCTATGATAACTTTTAATCTTACCCGCACTTTGATAAGAACGAGCTCTCCTCTCTTTGAATGAAATTTGAATAATGGCAATCCTCAAATAAAAGAGACGGGAAGGGGGCGAGTTCTAAATCTGCAATGCAGATGGAGAGTTCAACATAATGGAGAAGAATATGGTGATGATCTTTTACACTCAGCGGTGATTTTGCCTGTTTTAAATCAATATTTCACGAGCCTTATGGTAGCTGTTCCATTACTGACTTTGATGTGTAAAACATATATGCCAGGTTCTCCGCTGACATCTATGTTCATAACGGAGCTATTGCGATGTTGTTTTTGAGCGATCATCTTGCCGAGCATATTAAAAACAAGAACGTCAATCACCGATTGTTGGGCGTCAAAATCTAGCGTTACAGTTTCTCTTGTCGGATTAGGGTAGATTGATAAGGAATTTTCAAATGAATTGTCGACAGTACCCACCAGATTAATCGTATAACACGCAGATGTATCTATACATCCGTTTTGGGTAACAATTACAGCATAGCTACCACTCACAGTAGCCGTAAAGCTTTGGTCGGTTTCATTTATCAGGGGCGTATTATCTGCGCAATTGATCCATTGATAATCCGCTCCAATGATACTTGTTGAAAATGCCGCACCTATCTGTGTAATGGACATGTTCACATCGCTGGGAATAACAACATGTAAGGTCACCAACGTATCGGCATTTATACCCCCTTCCACAATCTGCCAATATGTTCCTGAGTTAGCATAAATCAGCTCGTTATAGGTGATCATATCGCAGTCTTCGAGAAACAATTCTTTTGTTTCCGTCCATGAAGTAGAATTGATCATTCTCCCAACACTATGTAATGTCGAATTGGTGATGACAGGATCATTGAAGTCAAAATAAATTGCTGCGGAATTAGTGAACTCAGTGCCATCTGCAAGATCTTTATTCTGCTCAATTGTGAATGTGACAAATCCATTGCTGCCCTCCTGATCGACTGCGCTATCGGGTAACATGATATTGTTGAATGTCCACTCCATCACTCTCGGGCCGTACATTCTGAAAATGTAATTGTGACTTGCCACACCTGGCCGAGCAGTGAAAATATTGAGATCGGTATCCAGGGTATCGCGAATGACAACTGTAAATGCCGTATCGTTTCCCTTATTCTGGAAACGGATGACATAGTCCATTTTTCCATTTGGAGAAACATTATGAGAATCACCTACACCTAAGGGAAATCCTGTCTTATCATTTGGATCCCTACTACCTGTCACCTCACCACAATAGATATCGACTACCGGATTAACATCGTCATGTGGAAGAATTGAGTATAATCCTGAAGTCCAGTTTTCACTATTTCCACACAACTCGACAGTTGCACCTGGATTCGATCTTCCGGGATGTTGCGGATGCTGGTCCACATTCAAGCGCCATGTTCGGCCATCACCTGCAAATACCAATGTATCAGATTTTCCTCCCCGCAACCGTATTGAATCCTTCCGGATATACATTCCATCTATGTACCGATGCACGGAGGAGTAACACTGCATATCTCCACTACCAGATTCACCAGTATTTGAGATCTCAAAATGGATGTTGTCATTTTCGCACCAACCTTCCACGGTTACACTTGATCTATCCCATATCAAGGCACAAGGAGGAGCGCCAGGTGAAGTAATGGAGCCTGACTCAAAAACACAGCTGTCGGCAGGATAGAGATTGGCCTCCGCGCAAAGAGTTTGTCCAAGTATTGCGCTACAACTGAGCGTAAAATCCACCCAAAAATCAAAGCACTCTCCCGGGTTCAAGGTCCCAACATCAAATTGATATGCATGATTTCCAAGATCGAGATAGGTTATAGAAGCTCCCGTAATTGTGAAAAATGAATCGAGTTGCAATTCTACGTACGCATCAGATAGCGCGCCGCTGGCAGCGTGTAAATTGCACGCTTCTGCATAAAGCCGTTGATCAGAAAAACAGCGTCTTAAGGATGGTGCAAATACAGAAACTGAAGGCTGAGCACAAGGCTCGGTACTAACTAAGCCAAAAGGTGAAATGACTGTCAGGCTATCTGGATCTGTAACGGCAAATTCCACAGTTGTCGGACAAGTGGCTTTCCACTTACCTGCCGTATCAAACGTGATTGTATAACTACCAATTGGAAGAGAGTCGTGATACCAGGATCCATACAAATTTGTTTCAACGATAAAATTGCCGGGTTGTATGAGCCCCAGTCGATTCCACAATCCTGGTTCATCCGTTTGATACTCACAATCCTGACTGATGTCATTAAATACAGATCCGGAAATGCCAGACTGACTGTATTTGGCGATGAAAATGTCCTGGCTTCCTCCTGAAATCAATATTACTGAATTAGGTCCAGGATCAAAATCAACTACATTATCAAAATATCCTGTTGTATATACATTTCCTACATCATCAGCCGTACAACCATGAGATTCGTCTTTCGCTGTCCCACCCATTCCGATAGCCCACACAAAATACCCATCGCTGTCCCATTTCGCAATAAATGCATCCGACTCACCTCCTGAGATCAAATTGTAGATAGCGAGATTCGAGACAAATTCAATTGTTTCCTCAAAGCTACCTGAAACATATACACCTCCTTTACGATCAAGGTCGATATCGAATGCATATTCTATACCTGGACTTCCCATACTTCGCGCCCAAATAAGATCTCCATCCTTACTTAATTTAACAACGTACACATCCAGTGAGCCGGCAGAATTAAGGGAATATATGCTTGTATCCGGATTAAAGTCAACAGTCCATTGAAACTCACCGGTTATATACAAATTCTCACTTTCGTCTCCAGTGATACTACTGACATTCTCGGTTAATGCACTACCTATTCTTTTCGCCCAGACAAACTCTCCATCTGTATTTAATTTAGTGATAAACACATCTTCACCTCCCATAGATGTTAAATTGAATACACCCGGACCTGGATCAAAATCTGATTCACCCAAAAACGATCCGGTAGCATAAAGATGACCCGTACTTGAAAGATGAATACTATATCCAAAGTCATAGTTGATCCCGCCGAGTTGTTTTGCCCAAATAAAATTCCCGTCAACATCTACCTTCAGGATAAAGACATCGGAGAATATGCCACTCGTCATTTCAAATAAGTTTGCTCCAGGATCAAAGTCCATTGTACTTTGAAACTCACCTATCATATACACATTTTGATCTTCATCTATGACAATATCCCGTCCTACTGATTGACCTGGCCCGTTAATGAGCCTCGCCCAAATAAAATCACCACTGTCGTTCAATTTGCAAATAAAGCAATTCAGCGTTCCCTCCGATGTGAGGTTGAAAATTTCCGGGCCCGGATCATAATCGCATGTCCCAATAGACAATCCGGTAACGTACACATTCCCACCAGAGTCCAATGTGACACCATAACCTGCTTGCGTCCAAAATCCTCCGATACTTTTAGCCCAAATCAAAGTACCATCGGAATCCATCTTCGTAACGAAAACGTCCGAACCCCCTCTTGAATCTAAATCGAGAACACCTGGACCGGGATCGAAGTCTACGGTTCCGTCATAGCTACCTATTGTGTAGACAAATCCTGCAGCATCACTTACCACGGACTCACCCTTTTGCTTGCCAGTTCCACCAATCCCACCTGCCCATTGAAGAATTTGTGCTTCAAGGTTGAGTTGGAAACTGATCAGACAAGTCACAAAAGCAATAGACTGAATCAGCCTGGATGTTGAAGATACAAGACACAAGAAGTTTACATAGTCACGGTTCATATATCTCAAAGATACTCTATTACATTCTCGAAGCACACTTTTCATACTCGACGATCCCGAGACCTCAATAAACATGCATGAAAGGCTGGTATGAGAATACCAGCCTTTCATTCGTGTTTCAAATGTTCTCGCTCCATGTTTCTACAATTTTAGTCGACTACAAGTCTTTCCGTCTTATAGCCATCTACATGAATCAAATAGATTCCAGGTTTTAAAAAGCTAATATCTATTATGTCTCCAAATCTGCTTATGGTAACGAAAGAAGTCTTTCCCAAAATATCTAAAATCGCGCTTCAGCTTCCATACTTTACAAGAACTTAGTCTGATTGTTTAGGGGGCCGAAACACTGGGTGGTAAAAAATATCGCTGATATAACCATTATCTGTATGAGTAGTCCAAATATGATTAAAAGCAGAATCGTATTTCGAGAAGTATTCTCCATGAATCAGATAGAAATTCTTTTCTTCATCTAAACAATAATTCTTCCATACATCAACAGAGGGATTAGGATATGCTCTGACTACTTCAGATGTCATACGGTTCCTTATTTCAATCGTATCGCTTCTAAAAAAAAGAAAGTGAGACAAATCCCAGTCTTTTACATAGTCGATATTCTCATGAATGGCTTGACCCCCTATTAATCAGACTTTCGTTACAAGGTTAATAAATAATAATTCAATACGTCCTAAGTTTGCAATTACAGGAAACGACCGACGGTGATCTTTATACCGATGGTTAAAGTGGCAGTTTATGCTGCCACTCTTTTCTTTTTAGAAGCTCTGCAAGCTTCTATTTGGACAGGAAACTCCCTCAGGCTCTCATTACCCGATAGTTCCCAATGCGGAACAGTGAGTTTGAAAACTCTTCTATTGTGCCTGGTCATTACTGACTTGATGCATCCTTGATTGAAAAGATTCCAAAACATCAGGGGTGACAGACGTGCAATAGAGCCATGCAGACGGATACGATTGTACTTCTGATAAAACTTTTCAATGTTCTGTTCAAGTTCTTGTAAAGTATGGAAGCTGAAGCGCGATAGATGTTCACCGAGAATTGCATGAAAGCTCTCGATGTGTCCATTCTCCTGCGGCGTATAAGGATGCGTAAATACCTGACCCAATTGATTTTCAGCAAAGAAGCTCTGTACCAATTTGGCAGCAAACTGAGGTCCATTGTCATTTCTCACTTCTATCGTTAGCTTGCGATTGAGCATATCAAGCGGTTGCAATATGTGCACAATCACATACTCCCAAGCCGCTTTCACTTCATGCTGGGTGATGTGATAGCCTACGTACTGGTACAACACAGCGCGGGTAAACGTGTCCAGGATCGTGAAGATATAAGCGTGTCTTTGGTATTCTTCCACCCACTGATACTTGATATCCATCTCCAATACTTCAAGCGGACGCGTAGGTGTTACTCTCCTGTATAGAACACGTTTCCGAACACCTGGCTTGCGTCTTCTTTGTAACAATCCGTTTTCTTTCATTAACCGATATACTTTTTTGCATCCAATCAGATATCCAAGTAATAACATCGCGGCAGTCATTCTCTTGTACCCATATTGCAAATCCGGATCCTCCAGGACTTTTTCCATCTCTTCCACCACTTCTGTATTTGGACACTCAATGATTTGACCTTGAATCATGCATTGTGTTGTGATCGTCACCTCACGCCCTGGTTTGCCCCCTGTTGTCTGATGGTAATACTGGTTGTGACTGATCTCCGCTATCTGGAGAGCCTTCGACACCGGCAATCCCTGAGCCACATAGGCTCTCACCATCGCTTTTTTCTCGCTCAGAGATACTTTTTTTTTATTATCTCCTGTTGCATCTTGATCACCAGATCCTTCTCCGCCATGATCTCTTTGAGCTTCGCATTTTCCTTTTCCAGTCGCCTTACCTCTTTGAGTCTTTCTTTCGTCATGCTGTGCTGCAGACCTGGTTCTCCCATCTCGTCATACTTCTTCTTCCAGTAATAGTACGTTGCGGGGTATAGCCCATGCTTGTTTAGGGTTTCCTTTACCCCGTGGTCCCGTGCCTCTCGGAGAATTTTGACCTTCTCCTCCTTGCTAAATTTGCGTCTTTCCATAAACTAAATTAC
>DATDQA010000267.1:0-3546 GCA_035292505.1 Saprospiraceae bacterium
CCATCACTCCTATCGAGAATCAGGATAGCTTATCGGCAGTTAAAAATGGAAAATGGAGAATTAGCTCCCTATGAAAATAGCAATAGCACAACTTAACTATCACATCGGCAACTTCGAAGGGAACCTCGAGAAGATGCTGAAGGCCGTCCGTCAGGCGGAAGAAGCAGGGGCCGATCTTGTGTGCTTTGCTGAAATGGCAGTCTGTGGATATTTTCCCCAGGATTTCCTCGAATTCAAGGATTTTATTCGTCTCTGTAATGCATCAATAGAAAAACTCACGTCAGTTTCACACAAAGTGGGCATCATCGTCGGATCTCCTTCCATTAATCCTGTGCGGGAAGGGAAAGATCTGTACAACAGCGCTTACCTGTTGTACGAGGGAGAAATCAAACATGTGCAACATAAGACCCTGCTTCCGACCTATGATGTCTTCGATGAGCACCGGTATTTCCAGCCTGCCTCAGAGTTTCGTGTCGTAGAATTCAAAGGAGTGCGCTTCGCGTTTTCTATCTGTGAAGACCTGTGGAATATTGGAAATGAAAACCCGCTCTATACGATCTGTCCTCTCGATGAGATGATGCCGCAGCATCCGGACCTGATCATTAATATTTCTGCTTCGCCCTTCGATACTGATCAACCACGTGAACGCATGGCCGTGATCCGTGAAAATGTGCATCGATATAAATTGCCGTTGCTGTATATCAACAATATCGGTGCGCAGACAGAAATACTCTTTGACGGAGCTTCAGTAGTTATGTCTCCCGATGGTACTGTCTATGATGAGTTGCCTTATTTCCAGGAAGACTTTCGCATTTATGATCTCGACGATATCAGAAACGGCGGATATGAACGCAGGCAGCCTGCAGAGAAAATGCAACTGATACATGATGCGATCATCATGGGCATTCGCGACTACTTCGGTAAACTGGGATTGCAAAAAGCCATTCTTGGATTATCAGGTGGCGTTGATTCCGCATTGACCGCAGTTCTGGCGACGCGCGCATTAGGTGCAGAGAATGTGCGCGGCGTCCTGATGCCTTCTGCATATTCTTCTGAACATTCTGTTACTGACGCCATAGCAGTAGCAATGAACCTTGGTATACAATATGATATTCTTCCCATCGGACCACCGTATGATAGTTTCCTTGCAACCCTTGCTCCATTGTTTGAAGGGATGGATTTTGATGTCACAGAAGAAAACATCCAGGCACGTTGTCGTGCCATCCTGCTCATGGCCATCTCCAACAAAGAGAAGTACATCCTTCTGAATACGACAAACAAAAGCGAGATGGCTGTTGGATATGGTACCCTCTATGGAGATCTCAGTGGTGGTCTGTCGGTTCTTGGTGATGTCTATAAAACCGATGTGTATAAACTCGCTGCCCTGATCAATCGTGATAAGGAGATCATTCCACAAAGCAGTATTACCAAACCTCCCTCTGCAGAATTGCGACACAATCAAAAGGATAGCGATAGTCTGCCGGAATATTCTATCCTGGATCCAATCCTCCATCATTACATCGAAAAGCGACTTGGTCCGGAAGAGATCATTGCGAAAGGATTTGATGAAGCCCTCGTCAAACGTGTCTTGAGGCTTGTCAACATCAATGAGTTTAAAAGAAAGCAGACAGCACCGGTGTTACGCGTATCGCCGAAAGCGTTCGGGATGGGAAGGAGGATGCCGATAGTGGCGAAGTATTTGAACTAGGTGCTGGGTGATCGGATCTTAGGATCAAGGGATCAATCGCTAACGCGATTGAAAGGGATCAAGAGCAAGCATACAGAAATGTTTTTTTATATGAAGCATCAGCGAATAGCTATAATCTATTTTTATTGTCATTTTAATTTTTATTTTAATTGATTCAGGATGCCAATAATGGCGAAGCATTTGAACTAGGTGCTGGGTACTGGGGGTGTTGTGCGGGTAGGCTAACCTGGCAGGTTTAGCGAAAGGCTGCACGCAGATAACCTGCAAGGTTTAGCGCGGCGGGGGTACGGGTTACGTATGCAGCCTGCCCTGAACTTGTCGAAGGGTGTTCCGGCTTCTTTTCATTTTAATTTTCATTTTAATTTTCATTGTTTAGCGAAGGGCTGTGCGCGGATAACCTGCAAGGTTTAGGGCGGCCGGGCTTGCTGGGTACTAGTTACTGATCCACATCTAAACACCTAAACATTTAAACATCTAAACATTTTGAAACAATTCGACTTCCTCATCCTCGGCGCCGGTATCTTCGGAATTACAACTGCAATAGAACTCTCCCGTCGCAAACATCGGGTAGGTGTACTGAATCCGGATCAGATCCCTCATCCTCTTGCAGCATCTACCGATATCAGTAAAGTCGTACGCATGGAATATGGCACAGATGAGGAGTACATGGATATGGCTATCGACAGTATGGAAGGATGGCGAGCATGGAATGAAGTATTCGACAGACCGCTGTATCATGAGACAGGATATCTTGTCCTGACGACCGATGTGCTTGAATCCGATTTTGAGTCCTATGCCGGTGCCAGCTATGTCAATTTACTCAAACGCGGATACCATCCTCAACGCCTCGATCAACAACTCCTTACTGCAATGTTTCCAGCCTTCAATAGCGAAGTCTATCGGGATGGCTTTTACAATAGCGTCGGCGGATATGTAGAATCAGGTCGCGTGATAGAGGAACTGACAAGCTATGCGCGTAGCATGGGCGTCGATGTACATGAAGGTCAGACTGCACAAGAACTTCAGATTGAGAACAATACCGTCACCGGTGTCAAGACTCGCGAAGGGATGCAAGTGCAGGCCGGACATGTTATCGTCTGTGCGGGAAATTTTACGCCGTACCTGCTACCGGAACTACAAGCCTATATGCGCATCACAGGGCATCCTGTATTTCATCTCCGGCCTGAACTCACTGCTTCATTTACTCCGCCTGATTTCTCCGTTTTCGCGGCTGATATACAAAACAGCGGTTGGTATGGCTTCCCCTATCATCCGCTTGCACAGGTGGTGAAAGTGGCGAACCATGGGATCGGGACACCGATAAACCCGGAAAAAGATGAGCGCGTCGTGACTACTGATCATGAAAAACATCTACGTGATTTTTTGAAAATTTCTATTCCATCTCTCGCAGAAGCACCACTCGTGTATACAAGACTTTGTTGCTATACAGATACTCTGGATGGACATTTCTGGATCGACCAGCACCCTGAAATAAAACATCTTACTGTTGCCACTGGCGGTAGCGGACATGCATTCAAGATGGGGCCTATGCTTGGCGAAATGATTGCAGATACTGCAGAAGGGCAAAGACACAAATGGTCGGCGAGATATTCATGGAGGGAGCTTTCAAAGGATACGGTGCAGGAAGAAGAAGCGAGGTATAAGAAGACATGATGATTTGATACCCGGTTTCTGCGCTGTTTCTTTTTGTCTCAATAACTGGTCACATCAAATGCGAATATTTTCTTGCACGTCGCCTTAATTGTCCTTAGTTTTATAGCAACAACGAAGACTTGGCAATGAAGTATTTAGAAAAGATTTTCATCGGGCTTATTGAG
>DATDQA010000268.1:0-3742 GCA_035292505.1 Saprospiraceae bacterium
TTATTCTCATAGAAATTGAGTTCACCGACAATGGCCGTCATTGATTCAAGTCCGGAGAGATCTGTCAGGGAAGTATAAGAAATCGACAATGCTCCAACTTGTGTCAATGCAGAGAGTCCATTGAGATTGGTGACATTCTCACTGCTGATGATGAGTTGCCCTTCGATCACCGTACATCCATAGGTCGGTAAAAAAGAATCCACCTGCGCCTGCGTCACCAGAGAGATGCTGAAGCATTGGGCATGACTGTGAATATTCCAGAATAGGAGAGTGGGAAAAAGTACGAGTGTTGAGTGTAAACGTTTCATGATCGGGATGAAGTTTTGAACGCGTGTTCAAAATACTAAATCTCAACGAAAATTGCCCTGCGACTACGCTTCAATCGTGTACCCGAAGTTTCAATATCCACTATAAATTTTTCTCTGATGATTTCTTTCGTTTTGCTGTTGTAGTATTCTGTATAGTATCTCGTGTCTGATAATTTCCGTTTGTGGCAAAGGTGTTTGGGGCTGAGTAAGTGCTTCGCTCAAATCAGCTTAATCCCTTCCTCTTCTATCAGGATCTTTCGCTCTTTATACAAGGCGCCGATTGCTTTTTTAAATGCCTTCTTACTGATGCCAAACCGGGAATAAATATCCTCAGGAGAACTTTTGTCCGTGACAGGCAGATAACCATCATTGATCATGAGCGCATTGCAGATGAGTTCGGTATTCATGCTATTAAAGCTCCGGTAACCAAGGGGCTGAAGAGAGATATCAAGTTTGTTTTCCTCCCGGATTTTTTTGACAAATCCTTTCACTGTATCGCCGACTCTGATTTCTCTGAATGTTTCATTTTGAAACACGAGACCCTGGTGTATATGATTGACGATGACTGAAAAGCCTAGATCAGTCTCTTTGTAGACTAACAAGTCCACTTCGTCACCCTCTGCGACAGTCAGTTCTTCATTTTGCAGTCGTTGTTCAATTTTATTGCTGCCATAGAGCCGGTCTGTTTTCGTATCGATATCCATGTAGATGATATACCATCGACCCACTTCCATTTCCTGTCTTTGCTCACTGAAAGGTACAAGCAGGTGCTTTTCCAGCCCCCAGTCCATAAATGCACCAGCATGGGATATATCCTTCACCTGCAATAAGCCAAATTCATGTAAGAGGATGTCGGGGGTCAGGTTCGTTGCGACTTTTCGTTCCGCATTGTCCCGATACACAAACACTTCAATGGGTTCATACAATTCGAATTTTTCAGGGCAGTATTTATTCGGGAGCAACACATCTTCACCGAAATCATCACCCAGATACAAGCCTACGCTCGTTTCTCTGAGGATGCGCAGGGTATGATATTTTCCGATTTCGATCATTGATTCATTTTAAATCGCTCGCATTCTTCGCGCTTTGATACGAAGTGCGGGGATTTTGAATCGGAACGCCAGGTTGCAGAGCCTATCCGCTCATTGCCGTCCACGTTAATTAAGCTTGATGATCCTTTCAGTCATCTTGCAATTACTCGAATTGCAGAAATTCAGGACATAGATTCCGGAAGGAGCAGTTCCTAAGTCAAGCCTGAAATTGGTCTCCCCTTCGTCAAGTGAGATATGTTTACGTGCATAGACTTGTCCGTTTGAGTAGAAGATTTCGAGTTGGACTGTTTGTACGATATTGCTTCGAAGCTGGATCTCCACTTCTTCCGCAAAGGGATTGGGGTGCACTCTGCTGACCACGAAAGATTTCTGCGTTTGATACGTATTACTTCTTGAGATAACATGGATCGTATCATTGAAAAAACTACACTTGCCGTCGTTCATCCTAACCACATATGTACCTGGTTTGATATTAACTAACATCGAGTCCGTTGAGATGAAATTGTCCGGTCCAGTCCATTTGTAGGTACAACATTTAAATCCACCTGAGAATTTCGGCACAATTCGGCCATCATAACTATCCAGGAAGCTGGCATCCTTAATTTTGAATCGGAGTCTTTCAGAGTTTACATGTTCTCGTTGAGCATGCAACACAGTTAAGACAAAGAAGAAGCAAGCACTGATCAGTATCTGTTTCATGGTTTTTTGAGTTTTTCCGAGATGATGCACCAATGTACAACATTCGCGTGGAGGTCCTTGCGCTAAGAGGGGGTGTATGACATTTTGCAGGTTTTAAGTCTTTGAGAGAAGGCGGATTGACCCCGAAGCGTCCGACGTAGAAGGACCTTTGAGCGTCTGGGGTATGGCAATCCTTCGCATTCCTGCAAAGTGTCATACACTCCAAATAGGGGAAAGCTGTCCAATCTCCACCAATTCACTACCTTCATTCCAACACCAGACTTACTTTATTTTTCTGAACCAAAATGATAATACACATGAAAGGGCCTTTCCTTATTCTCGCTCTCATTACTGCAAGCACAGTCTCTGCTCAGGAATCTCAGGAGATTTCCACCGGGGCGGGGTATAGTCTTCAGAGCTTTGTCAACATTGGCGCTGGTACAGAGGTGCAGGTAGCGAATAATGCATGGGACATCGCTTTTTCTGTGACTCCCGGAGATGCCGGTGTCTTTATCAACGAAAGCGTGGGATCAGCTTCGGGGCTGTCTGCTATCCAGGCGTACTATACACTATCCACAGATTTTTCCGCAGCGCCAGATCAGGGGATTTTTGAGCAATTCCCGCAGATGAACCTGGAAAAAACCTGGTCGTATGGGGCCTTGAATGAAATACGAAATCCTGACGATGCTGACGACTATGGATGGGGATATCTCAACCCTGAGACACAGGAAATAACCGGCGAATATGTCTTCGTGATCAGACTTCGCGATGGCGACTACCTTAAGTTGCAAGTCCAATCGTTGATCGACGGAGTCTTCACTTTTCGCTATGCCAACTTCGATGGTTCCGGCGAAGAGACCAGGACTATTGACAAAGCCGATCACGTAGGAAAACTGATGGCCTATTACAGCTTTGCTTCAGATGACGTTGTGGATATCGAGCCCGATAATGGATTTGATTTACTCTTCTGTCGCTATACATCGCTCCTCGATGACCCAGGGGGTGGAGATCCCATTCCATATCTCGTCACGGGTATTCTTTCTGGCAATGGAGTAGAAGTAGCACAAGCAGATGGTGTTGACCCCAAAACTGTGATGTTCGAAGATTATCAGAATGCTCTTTCTGCCGAACTCGAAATTATCGGACATGACTGGAAGGAATTTGATCTCGGCGGTTTTCAGTGGATCCTTGCAGAAGACAGAGTCTATTTCGTAAAAACCGCAGCAGGAAGGGTCTGGAAAATCCAGTTCGTGGAATTCGAAGGAAGTACTACCGGCACTGCTGTGTTTGAAAAAACGGACCTTGGTATTCTCTCTGCTGTGCAAGATGAATTGTCGCCCCTGAACACGTTCGAGGTATTTCCGAACCCAGTGACGACATGTGCCTACGTTCTTTTTTCACTTGGAAGAGACATCCGCTACGAGGCGCATCTTCAGGTATTGGATGCATACGGAAAAAGTGTTTCACAATACGCGATGCAAGTCATACCTGGTCTGAACGTGTTCACGTTGCCAATCGAAGGGATGGCAGACGGAATGTATTTTCTCAACTTTTCGGTAGACGATCAGTCATTGGGGAAGAAATTCTTTGTTACGAACTAATTTGATGTTCACTAGGAAAAGAACTGCAGTATTACCTTCTCTTATTCCTGCAACGCTGCAATCTGACTCAACAAATACTCCGGCAGCTCATAGCTATTCGGAT
>DATDQA010000269.1:0-7923 GCA_035292505.1 Saprospiraceae bacterium
CAATTCCTGTAAACCTGGGTAATGCGATCAATAGTGCAGGCAATGAAGAATCGCCTTTTCTTTTTTTCGATAGTCGTACGCTCTATTTTATGTCCGATGGCCATCCCGGCATGGGTGACTATGATATATTCTTTGCGACAAAATCAGGTAATAACTGGACGACACCGAAAAATCTTGGTTACCCGATCAATACTTTCGGCCGCGAAGGTGCCCTCGCGATCCATCCGGACAGAGAATACGCCTACTTCACATCAGACCGTGAGCGTGGACAAAATGATATCTACCGTTTTAAGTTGGATTCCACGCTCTTGCCGCCACCAGTCAGCAACCTGCAGGGTATAGTATATGATGCTTATGAGGCAACACCAGTCATTGCCGAAGCGATCATCTATGATCTTACAGATTCCACTGAAGTATTTCAATATACCACTGATGCTGATGGAAAATTTTCTTCCGTCATCGTCCACGGACGGACCTATGGAATTCATGTGACTGCTTCAGGTTATGCATTTTGGTCCGGGCAAATTGTATTTGCCACAACTGAACCGTATGGTCAAAAAACGATCGATGTACAATTGATTCCATTGAAGAACGAAATTACTCCAAGAGAAGAAACACCGGTCGTGCTGAGAAATATTGTATTCGCGACGGGATCTGCAACACTTCTCCGAGCGTCTCTTCAGGAACTCAAGCGTCTACACACTTTACTCTCAGAAAATTCTGAATTACAGATTGAGATACGCGGCCATACAGACAATGTCGGATCTGAGGAAGATAACCAGGTATTATCCGAAGCAAGAGCAGAGGCTGTTTACGACTGGCTTATTGCAAATGGTATTTCTGGATCGCGTCTTTCGTATAAAGGTTTCGGAGAGTCATCACCCATCGCTTCAAATGAAACGGAAGAGGAAAGGCAGTTGAATCGAAGGACGGAATTTATTATGAAAAACTAATTCAATGTTCAAAGTCTTTGTGGCTAAAGACACTGTTCCTGAGTTCCGCATTACCGTCAGCTAAAGCAGACGGTAACGCAAGAGGCCAAGTACTAAAAGCAGGGACATTACTTACCGATTACAATTCGATTTATTCTTCCCAAGCCACCTTTCTCTTCCTCATTAGTAATAATCAATGTCGAGTCTGAATCAAAGAGCACGGCTTCCGCCTGGAGGTCGGGGGCGATTGCAATTCTACGTTGTGTGCCTTCAAAGAAATCTGTTCCATTGAACCCGGTAAATAACCAAAGAAAGGACTTGTATGTATTCCCTGCGGTTTCATATCCGAGGAGTACGAGCATGTTTGATTCACCGGGGAGAAAATCGGCAGCAGTAATCAAACCCTGAGAATTAAAGTGGCCCACATGTTGCGCTACATTACGCCCTGGCTTCTTGGGGAGCCTGTACACATCTGTTGCAAGATCACCACGGTTTTTACTGAATAGATACAGAGAGTCTTCGATTGCTACCATTGCTTCGCAATCATGATTATGTTTGCCACGCGCTGTGAAGGATGCATGGTCCGGATATTCGTAATGAATAATACCTGCCTTTACTTCATCCTTTTCGCCAAGATCGTGCTTACTGACACTGTATATCATGAGGTTTGTTCTCATGCCTGTGTTGTTACCAAAATCTCCGATGTAGATATGAGTATTGTCTTCTGCGAGCTCTTCCCAATCATTATTTTTAGCATCCTTGATTCGTATTTCTCGTTGTATTTCACCTGACACAGCCGAGATCTGATAGAGGCGAGGTTTGTTGCCGCTATCATTGTGTATATAATATGACGTGTCAGCACAGCTTGCAAGACCCGAAGTTTCCTTCAGTGATTTTGGAAGAGTGGCAACGTATTGCAGTTGGATATAGTTTGATGGCGACTGTGCCACTGGGTCGCATGCCAGAAGGAAAAGCAAAATGAACCCTGGAATACAATTGCATTGAAAATTCTTCATATTAGATCCAACTGAAACGGTAAAGCGAAGCCACCATGTCTATGTGCATTCGGGAATCCTTTATGGATTTCAATTCCTGACACGGAAACAGTCTTCTCAAAATTGGGTTGTTAAGGCACATTATGAAATTAGCCGACTTAAACGAAGAAGAGCTACACCAATGAGGCAAGACAATAGACTCAACATCCACAACTTTCATCGAAAGATTCATTCCTGCCGATCAATCACATCCAGAAAGATTTCCTCACCCTCCTGTTCCATATCATATTCAGGAATTGTTTCCCATTCCGGGGGTTCGATGAGATCGATTGTCTCACCAAACGCAGCCCTGAGCTGTTCCCTGATACGATCTCGTAACTCGGTGCTTTGCGCAAAACTCGATTCGGCTGCACGTTTGTTGATGTCATATTTGAATGCGTCCATGCTACCGGCTACCGTAAATAGCAGGTTGAATGTACCGTTCTTCCTCGCAGGCAATGGTAGGAGTTTTGGATTATGCTTTTTCATTTTGGCAGCAAGCACCTGGCCAGCATTGACCTTGATATTGTAGAGGATCTGGTTGTCAAGCGTGTGCACGCCATTAACGACAAGATTCGCTGCATTACTTTGGATAAACATCGCCGGGATGTACACATTACCATTGCGTACTTCAATGAAATTATCAAGGTGCGAAAACCGTATGTATCGCAAATCTTCCGCATGGACATAATCTGAAAATTGATCGAGCATGTCAAATTCGTGCAATTCACCATCGATGATCGCCATGCCTGCCAGGATATGCATCTGCTCTTCATCAAGATTACCCTCGACATCCCATATCAGCTCTGCCAGGACCTTCACAGCACTTTTACCTTGGAGGTGCTCTGCCAGCAAAATCTGCTGACCAAAATTCTCGCATTGCGTAAAACACTCGCGGATATCAAGATCCTTTCCATCCACCTGGAGTTTGAGTTGATATCCATTTTGTATTTCCAACTCACCTTTGGTAACCAATGATCCTTTGGCCGCTTCACCTGTTGCTTCGAATCGTACGTGATGTGTTTTGGTAAATCCGATCATCGACAATTTTGTTGCCTCGATCTGATTGTATTGAAATTGATCTGCTATGAGCATTATTTCTCCTTCCGGAAGGCGTAATGGCGTTGACGTATGTAAAGATACCGGTCGTGCCCGTGCCTGAATTTCATGCGCGGTACTTGCTGCAATACCAGGAATCCACTTTGAAATATTCAGGCTCCCAGCTTTAAGATTAACAGCATATCGCAGATACGCAGGATCGTTACTCTCAAGTGCATCCCCGAGTTCAGCAAGCCAACCATCTACAAGAATTTCATCATGGTCAAGTTTCATTTTCACACCTGATACATTCAGGGTATCCTGAGCAAGAATCAATATACCATCGTGAATTTGATAGTGTGCGGCCGCGGTCCGCACTTCGAGATTACCCAGAGTACATCTTCCCTCAAAATGCTGCAGGTCTGTGAAATCCATTTCATTCAACCGCAAAGGGCCGATTGCCACATCTGTGAAATGTAAGGATCCCGAAGCCGTCTTGATGACATCAGGCTTGCCGATATAATCCAGTATAAATGTGGCAGGTAAAGAACCCTCAAATGTGCATTGCAATAAGGGATCTGTGAAATCAGTGACACTTAGAGAGGCGTCAAACTTTTGTCCGTAGGCATTGCCTTTGATCACGGGAAAGTCAATGCTTGCACTACGCAATCTCCGGAACGCTCCATTATCAAACGCCCCATAGATTTCTAAATCGTGCAATGATCCACTTCCATGTCGTGATTCTATACTGGCATCATCCAACTGCAGATCAAAGTGAACATGAGGATTTTCCGATCTGTTCAAGCGTCCTTTTATGAATCCTTCCGTGATGAACGCACCCGATACTTTGCTGAAAGGAAGGTCTTTCCGATACGCTGTGGGTAATAGAGCAAGAAAAGAATGGAGATCTCCATCCGTTTGTTTCACTACGAGGTCGATATTCTGGGCATCATCTGTGCCATGCACATTACCGTTTATCTCATATCGCAGATCGCCTATCTCCAGTCTGAGATCTTCAAATGTATAGAGCTGATCATCAAGATCCAGAGCGATCCGGCCCGAAGCATTGCCCTTCATACCATTCAGATATACTGACTTCTGAATGCGAGCGTGGTCATACACCACTTCTCCTGAAAGATCAAATTTCAATAATTGGCTCGCATATGTACCGGTGATGTTTCCCACCAGAAAATGCAATTGATATTCCTGGTCTAATGTCGGATCGAGATATTCTATGCCGACATTCTCAAGCGAGATTTTATTGAAATGCAAAACCGGTTCTACGGTTTCTTTACGATCTGAGCTTTTGAGAATATCGAGAGACAATGTTCCGTCTTTCAGGCGCTCGACATACACTTCACCATTCTTCAGAGAAAGTCTTCGAAACCTTATCTCATCAGAAAAGGCACTAAACAATGACATCGTAAGTTGCAGTTCCTCTGCTTGAAGGAGTTTGGAGCCGCCTTTCCCATCCAGTATCACGTCATGCATGTCGAAACTGATTCGGGGAAAAGAAGACAGCAGGTCCATATTAAAATAGGCAACCTGCAATTCCGTGGCTAGTTCGCCCCGCAGAGCCACGAGAACCCTTTGGGACAAATCCGCGCGTTTGAAATGGACATATATCAGGCAGATCAAGGCGAGCGCCAGGATCAGAGCACAGAATCCCTTAATAGCCGTTTTCACCTGCTGCATAACGGAAGAATCCTTGTTTGCATTGCAATTACCATACCACATATTATGGAAATATTTAATATATTATTGCCCTCCCTGGACTTGGCAGCATTCGCCCCTCAAACCATGCCTCCCTAAACCCCCTGGCAGCATTCGCCCTCATCCCACAACTCTCGCTAAAGGCTGTCAGGTTAGCGGGAGTGGAGCTGACCTGGCAGGGTCAAATGCTGCATCGCGCGAGGTGGATCCTGTCAGTGTCTAGCAAATGCAACAATGCTGCATTGCGCGAGGAGGATCCTGCCAGTGTCTATCAAATGCAATAATGCTGCATTGCGCGAGGAGGATCCTGCCAGTGTCTAGCAAATGCAACAATGCTGCATTGCGCGAGGAGGATCCTGCCAGTGTCTATCAAATGCAATAATGCTGCATTGCGCGAGGAGGATCCTGTCAGGGTCTAGCAAATGCAACAATGCTGCATTGCGCGAGGATGTTCTGCCAATGTCTATTAAAATTAATACGAAAGAGGGATACATATCGTTCCTGCAATGTATCTTCCTTCAATGAACTACTACATCCCATTTAAGCCAGAGTGCTATTACCATGTGTTTAATCGTGCTAATTCTTTTGAAACCCTATTCTATAACCATGATAATTATGTCTTCTTTCTTAATAAGTGCGAGAAGTATCTGAATGAGATATGTACACTTTATTCATTTACATTGATTCCAAATCATTTTCACCTCATTATCTGGACTCGCCCTGAAAGCGAAATCATATTATATCAAGGTAAATCCTATGCAGACCGGGTTTCAAAAGCTTTTTCACATTTATTTAATTCTTACACTCGTTCTTACAATATTTATCAC
Source organism: Saprospiraceae bacterium (assembly GCA_035292505.1). Classification (GTDB taxonomy): domain Bacteria; phylum Bacteroidota; class Bacteroidia; order Chitinophagales; family Saprospiraceae; genus DATDQA01. The sequence continues at coordinate 5,545 of DATDQA010000269.1, forward strand.
CGTCGACGTGGTACACTTTTCTCGCAACACTTTAAGCGAGCACATCTCGATTCATTATCCTATTTGAAAAATGCCGTCCTCTATATTCATCACAATGCTGTACATCATAATATTTGCTCAGATCCCGATGAATGGCCTTATTCTTCACATCGAAAAGTCATCAGTGACCCAGATGATCAGACTTGCGTTCAATTTCTTTCATGGTTTGGTGGATTAGATGGCTATCTCACTGCTTGTCGCAATTACAAACCACCAGGATACTCGGCCGACTTTTTAGAAGAAGTTGGCTCGCGAAAATGAAATGTCGCTGGGAACATCACCGCGACTAGCATGACAGCGGGAGTAGAGCTGACCTGGCAGGGTCTAGTACTTGCATTGCGCGAGGAGGATCCTGCCCAGCGGGAGCAGAGCTTGACCTGGCAGGGTCTAGTGCTTGCATGCGCGAGGAGGATCCGAGTATTACACTCAACGCACACATACACTATTGAACCACCAGGTTAGCGGGAGCAGAGCTGACCTGGCAGGGTCTAGCGCTGCAAAGCGCGCAGATGATCCTGCCAGTGTCTAGCAATGCGCGAGGAGGATCCTGCCAGTGTCTAGCAAATGCAATGGCAGCGCGCAGTCTTCTATCTTTACCCACGATGTCAGCTATCTCTATTGGTGTCATCGGCGCTGGAACTATGGGATCGGGGATCGCACAGGTCGCTGCCATGGCAGGGCATGAAGTGCTTCTCTTTGACAGCCGGCCGGAAGCAATCATTGCAACACGTGATAACCTGTTGAACATCCTCAACCGTCTGGCTGAAAAAGGCAAGATCACAGATCAGGAAGTGCAGGCAATCTTTGGACGGGTTTACTTTCTCGAGTCACTCCACGGGATGAAAGAAGCCGGACTTGTCCTTGAGGCAATTGTGGAAGACATTGACGCCAAAAGAGAGGTGTTTCAGTCTCTCGAAAATACTTGTAACAACTCTTGCATCCTTGCAACAAATACTTCATCACTTTCTGTGACTTCCCTTGCAGGCTATTGCAAGTTTCCGGAACGTGTGATTGGCATTCATTTTTTCAATCCCGCACCATTGATGAAGCTCGTAGAGATTGTCCCTGCCTTGCAGACAAATCCTGAGATCATACAAGCAGTCGTGAGTCTGATCTCCTCCTGGGACAAAACCACGGTGCGCACGGGCGATACTCCCGGATTTATAGTGAATCGGGTCGCACGGCCATATTATAGCGAAGCATTAAAGATTTATGACGAACGCATGTTGTATGGCATTCCTGAAGGTGTTGCGGGATTCAGGATGATTGATGAAGCGATGACGAAAATCGGTTTTCGCATGGGTCCATTTACGTTGATGGATTTTATTGGAAATGATGTGAATTACGCGGTGACAAAAAGTGTCTGGGAATCCTGTTATTACGAACCTCGCTATACTCCCAATGTTTTGCAACGACGACTCGTTGAAGCTGGATGGCTGGGTAAGAAATCCGGTCGGGGCTACTATCGTTATGATGTCAATACTCCATCAGAATCTTATCCGGACAACCCGGAATTGCTACAGCATATCGCAGAACGGATCCTGACGATGCTTATGCATGAAGGGGCAGATGCAGTTCTCAAAGAAATCGCAACACCAGCTGACATCGATCTGGCAATGACAAAAGGGGTTCATTATCCAATTGAATTACTCCGGGAAATTGATAAACGTGGAGCAAATTCTGTGGTGGAAACAATGGACAGGCTATATGCTGAATATCACGATCCGCGCTATCGTTGCTCTCCAATCCTGCGTAAATATGTCCGTGAAGGGAAATCGTTTTATCCATCATAAACTGCATTACATTAGATTTTTATTCCGTGGAAAAGCAAGAAAAAGCGAAGATGATCGTAGACAAGATGTATACACATGACGCATTCAGCCAATGGTTGGGCATTGAACGGATGAAGGATGGCCCCGGCTTGTCTGTCCTGCGGATGACGATACGTGATGAAATGACGAATGGCTTTCATATCGCCCATGGCGGGATTACGTTTTCCCTCGCAGATAGCGCTCTTGCATTTGCCTGTAATAGCCACGGTAAAAAAGCCGTCTCCATCGAATGTGATATCAATCATTTGAAGACTGTATATGCGAATGACGTCTTGATCGCAAAGGCTGAAGAAGTCTCACGCAGTAATAAAATCGGCATCTATCATATCACGGTGACGAATCAGAAAGAAGAAGTCGTGGCCTTGTTTAAGGGTCTCGTGTACCGGACGTCGGAAGATTGGGATGTGTGAAAACTCAAACTCAAGTGCAAACTCAAACTCAATAAAAATGGCTAACAGCGAATGGCGAACGGCCAATGGCGAATAACAAATGGCCACCATCAATTTTA
>DATDQA010000270.1:0-27814 GCA_035292505.1 Saprospiraceae bacterium
TTGTCTGCCGATGTGTGGACATGGGACGATCGGAATTGCGACGATTGCGCTTGAAGAAAAATTGATCACACCGAAAACGCCGGGAATCCTCCGACTCGAGACACCTGCGGGACTGGTCGTCATCTCTTATAAGCAAGAGGGCAATAGAGTCAAAAGTGTACGTCTTACCAATGTGCCTTCTTTTCTGCATTCTGAACAACTCGCGGTTGAATGCGATGATCTCGGTGAACTGACTGTGGATGTCGCATATGGCGGCAACTTCTATGCAATCATTGATGCGCAGGAAAATTTTACGGGCATAGAAGCTTATCGGGCTGCCGATCTTATCCGGTGGAGTCCGGGTATTCGTAGCAGATTGAATGCTGCGCATCAGTTTATCCATCCTGAAGACACACGTATTCGTGGACTCTCACATGTCTTATGGGCCGGTAAGCCAATGTCTGCCGGTTCAACTGCGCGCAATGCGGTTTTCTATGGAGAGCAAGCAATAGATCGTTCACCTTGTGGCACGGGTACATCGGCACGGATGGCACAGTGGTATGCAAAAGGATTGTTAAAACCCGGAGAGGATTTTGTGCATGAAAGTATTATCGGCAGCATTTTCCGCGGAAGAATAGAAGAAGTGACTTCTTGCGGATCTTATCCTGCGATCATTCCATCAGTAGAGGGGTGGGCGAGGATCACGGGATACAATACCATTATCATTGATGATGAAGATCCGTATGCGCATGGATTTGTGGTGTAGGAAGTTAGGGAAGGCGCGATCTCACCCACTTGATCTGCAATTTCAGATGGTTCTTTAATCAGGCTGATGCTTTAATTGCATTTCAACATCAAACCCAATGATTTCAATAGTTCTTTCTCCGTCTTCAGAAATAAGGTTTGCATTGAGTGTTCCTGAGAACATAGAAAGAGATGATTCGTAAAAGCAATCACCTATATGCTTATCAAAAGAAGCATTTGTAAATTCAGCAAAGCCGATTTCATCATAAGTAAACAGGAATTTTTGCATGTTCCTGATAGTCGTAAAAGATTTGCCATCGCATTCTAAGTACACCTCTATTGCAAATGTTTCGTTGCTGACCAAATAGTTTTCAGACAGAAAACTCTCAAGCAGACGCGAGTCATTGCGCGATGAATCACTGTAGAAATGAAAAACAATTTCGAAACGCATCCCATCACGTTCATAAATTCTCTCTGTATTGAAGTAGTTCTTTCTCTCTGGCATGATGATGGACTGGAATCCAAAAGTATTCTCATGCTCTATAGGACAGAGGTCACCGAATTCGACAAGATCTGATACGAAGCAGGGGGATGAACTTGATCTTTTATCACATCCAGCAGACATAATAGTTGCGAAGAATACAACGAAAACAAAAACAGAATTGATGAAGGACATAGCATCAGCCATAAGCAAGCGTAAGGTATGAAATCAAGAGCGTTAATACAATCAATCGTACCGGCGACTTAAGTCGCTGATACTAAAGTCGCCGCGACTTCCTTTAGTCTTACCGTAAAATGTCTCAGCGTAGGCGCTTCATACGTGATCTCAAGTCCTTTGATATTCTTTCGTTCTTTGAATACCTGTATGATCACCTCCGCAACATAATCGATATGGCTTTGTGTATATACTCTGCGTGGAATGGCAAGTCTGACTAATTCCATCATAGAGGGAATGAGCTGTCCCGACGCATCGTATTTACCAAACATCAACGATCCGATCTCTACGCTGCGGATTCCACCTTCCAGGTATAAGGCTGAGACGAGGGCCTGACCTGGATACTGGTGTGGAGGAATATGCGGCAGAAACACTTTTGCATCCAGATACACGGCATGACCGCCCGCAGGCTGCATGACGGGAACACCGGCGTTCATCATTTTTTCAGTTAAGTATTCAATGCTGCGGATACGATACTTCAGATAATTCTCCTCCATCACCTCCTGCAAGCCGATCGAAATCGCTTCCAGGTCACGACCTGCAAGCCCACCATACGTAGGAAATCCTTCCGTGAGGATCAATAAATTTCTGCACTGAACGGCTAATGATTCATCGCGTAATACAATAAAACCGCCGTTGTTCGCAAACGCATCCTTTTTTGTACTCATCGTGCAGCCGTCTGCATAGGAGAATAACTCGCGTGCGATTTCCGGAACAGGAGTGTGTGCAAATTCCTTCTCGCGTAGCTTGATGAAGTAACAATTCTCTGCAAAGCGGCAGGCGTCTATGAACAAGGGAATACCATATTTAAAGCAAATTGCTTTTGCGTCCCTGATATTCTGCATGCTGACCGGTTGTCCTCCTCCGGAATTATTTGTCACAGTGATGATGCAGAGCGGAATATTTGCGGCGCCTTTTTCCAGAATACACTGCTCCAATGCGGTGAGATCAATATTTCCTTTGAATGGTGCGGGTGTCGAAGGAATTTTACCTTCAGGACACAGTAAATCAATTCCTTCTGCGCCGGCAAATTCAATATTTGCACGCGTGGTATCAAAAAGTGTATTGCTCAGAATGTATTTACCCTTACCACAGATAATGGAAAACAGAATTTTTTCCGCTGCTCTGCCCTGATGGGTAGGTATCACGATCGGCATGCCGGTAAGCTCGCGGACGACTTTTTCAAAATGAAAAAAACTCCTGCTACCAGCGTATGCTTCATCGCCGATCATGATACCGGCCCATTGCGCACTGCTCATTGCGCTGGTTCCACTATCCGTCAATAAATCGATCATGACGTCGTCTGCATTGATCAGAAACGGATTGTAATGGGCTTCCTGCAGGATACGTGTGCGCTGTTCTTTTGTGGTAAAATTGATCGGCTCTACGGATTTGATCTTAAAGGGTTCGATGATTGTACTCATGATTTTATATTGTGCTAACCTGCGATTCCTGCTCAAAATGATTCAGTCAGGATGAATTTTTCCACTCCCTGGGTGGGGTAAGATTTCTCACACATCTGTAATAGCAAAAAATAGCGGACAGAGGGATTTTATGAGTTATTAGTTACAGCACCACTAAAGATTTCGTCAAAACTTCTTTTCAGAAAGACTCCTGCCATTTCCCTGCGGTAATTTCGTGAAAACATCTCATTATCAATAGCTCTTGATTTCTTAATTGCCTGTTTAATCAATTCTTCACTGTCATTTGCACTGGTTCCTTCCACAACAACCGGCCTTGGATCAACTCCCCCCAATACAATTTTTATTTTCCCATGCTTATTAGTAGTAACCACGGCGGTTAGCGAAGTAAACTCTATGCTTTCTCTTTGACGGAGTTTATTGAATACTGAAATAAACCGCTGGTTCAAGCGTAGCAGAATTGATTTGACGATACAGGTTTTGCTCATGTTCCTGGGACGCACTCCGTCGCCGGTATACAGATCTTCCAGTTTTATTCTGCGCTCACCATCCTTATCAACGATATCTATCAATGCATCCATACTGATGAGTGCCGGAGCGATATCTGAAACAAATTCGGAATAACAATGCTTTTTACTGCCTGTTGCAATACAGATATTTCCTTCACACTTCAGGCAAAAGCCAACGGCATTGCGCCACCATGCAGATTGGTTGTAGAAAATACAACGGTTTTCACATAAAATATTTCCACCCAACGTAGCTGACTTTCTGATCAGTGGTGAACCGACAGCATCCGCTGCTTCAATTAAAACCGGGAACTCGCTGGTAATTTCACGGTACTCTTTCAAATTGTTCAGAGTAATCAACGCGCCGATAGATAAATAATCTCGTTCTTTTTTGACCTGTTTCAGTTCGTCTATTCCGCTTAAATCTATCAGGCATGAAGAATTCTCATTTTCCTGGAACCTGTTAACCATTACATCCGTGCCACCGGCCAGAAAGCGAAAATCATTTTCAGAATGAGCGGCCATCGTTAAAGCTTCCTCAATCGTAAGAGGTTGTAAATATTTATTTTCAACTTTCATTGCTTCTGTTCATTAATTTAATTCATAACGGCCTTTACAAATGAAAGTGATTCGGTTTTTATGTGATGTAATATGTCTTCTGCGTCAATTGGCAATTTTGTTACGCGCACTCTTACTGCATCAAAAATTGCATTTGCAATGGCCGGAATAACCGGGTGCAATGCGCCTTCACCACATTCTTTGGCTCCGAAAGGACCCTCAGGATCATCCGTTTCTATAATATTCGTATGAATCGCCGGAGTGTCAATTGAAGTAGGAATCTTGTAATCAAGAAAATTACTGTTCAAAATCAACCCATTAAAATACTTTAACTGTTCACTCATTGCTTGTCCCATTCCCATGTGCCAGGAACCTTCGAGTTGACCTTCTACCGCCAATGGGTTGATGGCTTTGCCACAGTCATGGGCTCCCCAGATATTTTGAACTTTGACCTCCCCGGTTTGGGTATTGACCATTACTTCAGCAACTACTGCTCCGAAACTGTATGAAGGACTTAGCCCGGCGCCAGCTCCTTTAAAGTCACCCCCAAGCTTTGGAGAGATGTATTTTCCGCTGACGGTGAGTGCACCACGACTTGCAGTGGCAATATCAATCGCTTCAAGCCAGGTTACATCCACTTCTTTGTCGTGAGTAAAAACCCTGCCCGCTGAAAAATTCAGTTCATCAGCAGAAACATCTTTGGCCTTTGCAACCGCCCTGACAATTTCTGTCCTTAAATTTTCTGCGGCCGTCTTAGCTGCGTTACCTGCCATAAAGGTGACCCGGCTGGAATAACTTCCCAGATCAACGGGAGTGAGTAATGTATCGGCCGCCAGAACAAATACGTTATCTATTGAGATGCCCAATACTTCAGCCACTATGATAGCCAACATGGTGTCGCTTCCCTGACCTATGTCACTGGCGCCCGAGCTTATCAACACTCTTCCATCAAAATCAACTTTAAGATGCACGACGGATTGGGGTAACTCGTTACGAATGATTGGTAATGCACTTCCACTAATAAAAAACCCACAAGCCACTCCGAGACCGTGTCCAAAAGGTAATTTCCCATATCTCATTTCCCATTGAGATTGTTCCATTACTTTCTTCAACGAGTCACCGCTGCCATTGGAAGTAATACGATATTGCCCAATAGTTAAAGTATTGGACGGCATAAAATTTTTCAAACGCAATTCACATGGATCCATGTTCATTTGATAGGCTAAATCATCAATCAGACTTTCAGTAGCAAACCGGGAATTGACAGCACCATGCCCCCGCATTGCGCCGCTTTGCGGTTTGTTCGTATACACCCGAAACGTCCTGAATCCAAAATTCTTAATGGCATACGGAGCCTGTAGCAGAACGCCATTATAGTATGATGTGACGACTCCAAAACTTCCATAGGCGCCTCCGTCAATCGCAATTTCAGCATCTAAAACTTTGAGCAAGCCATTTTGATCGGCCCCCATTTCCAACGTCATTTTAGTGGGATGCCTTCCGTGATTAGAAAGAAAAACTTCCTCCCTGCTGAATCTGATTTTTACAGGACGGCCCGTTTTCATCGCCAGCCAGGAAACGATAATTTCATGAGGAAAAGGATCGCTTTTACCACCAAAACCACCACCGACATACGGTTTGATGACACGCACTCTACTCAATGGGAGTTTCAAAACCTTTGCCAGAGCACGATGTAGATAATGCGGAACCTGTGTAGCCGTAGTAAGAGTCAGACCATTTTCATCCCAATACGCGACAGCAGCATGAGGTTCCGTAAAGGCATGGGATACTCCCTTAAATTCAAAACTCATTCTGCTGCGATACGCAGCCTCCTGAAGGCCATCTTCCTGATTACCAAAGCGTAATTCTGCCTTCTTATGTATGTTGTTATTATATTTTGTGTGGAAATGAATTTTTTCATGAGTACCAATATCATTGAGTGATTCATCTATTTCAAAGAAAGGTTTGAGAGGCCTGTATTCAACCTTGATGAGCCTGCAGGCAGCTTGTGCGATTTCTTCCGTTTCAGCGGCTACAGCGGCAACTATTTCACCTACGTATCTGACTTTATCAATGGCCAAAGCGGTTTCATCCTGAGAGATTGGCAGCACTCCGAACTTTTCGGGCAGTTCGTGTCCGGTCAAAACATATTTCACACCCTCCAGCTGCCTGGCTGCGGATGTATCTATCTGTTCAATAATAGCATGCGGAAACTGACTTCTTAAAAACTTACAGTATAACACATTTTTAATCCTGATATCATCCGCATATTCTGCGATACCCTGAACTTTCTTTGTCGCTTCAATGTAAGGATGACCTACGCCAATTTTTCCGGAAGCAGAAAATTGAGTTGCCTTCTCATTTTCAGTTTTAGATTCTTGATGAATCGTTGCTATGACAGCGTCAATAATCTTTTTATAGCCGGTACACCGGCAAAGATTTCCAGACAATGCTTTCTTAATTTCATCAATAGTAGCATCAGGATTCTCCTGAATAAAATGCAAAGAGGTCAATACCATTCCAGGGGTGCAAAATCCGCATTGAATAGCTCCTTTTTCAACAAATTTCTGCTGTAGAAGATGTAATTCACCGTTTTGCGCAACACCTTCAATGGTAATTATTCTTGCATTGCGACATCGCATCACGGGTGTAACACAACTCAGAACAGGCATATTATTTAACAAGACCGTACAGGCACCGCAGCTTCCCTGCTCACATCCGATTTTAGTCCCTGTCAATCCGATTTTTTCACGGAGGACATCGGCAAGTGTTTCATGTGCGTCAACTAATAACGTATAGTTCCTGGTGTTTACCTGTAATTCAATGACATTCATTCCTGCTTATGATTTTAAGTCAAAACAGATATAATTTCTTTAGACATCCGACCCAATGCTTTTTCCTCCGTCTACATAAAAGGTTTGACCTGTAATAAATCGTGTTTTTTCTGATGCTAAAAAAGAGACAATATTGGCTACATCTTCAGGATTTCCGATTGCTTTTGTGGGTTGGGCCTGAATTAACTGGTCCAAAATTTCTTTTTTGAGTTTTTTGGTCAGTGGCGTATCAATTAATCCCGGAGCTACTGCATTTACAAAAACATTGTATGGACCTAACTCTAAGGCTAAAGCTCTTGTCAGGCCGATGATGCCGGCTTTTGAGGCTGAATAATTCGTTTGTCCCCTGTTGCCCATCCAGGCACGGGAAGAAATATTAATAATGCGACCTGATTTTTGTTCCTTCATTTTTTTCGCTGCCTCACGGCACATCAACCAGCTACCTCTGAGATTGATTTTTGTCACCAAATCAAAATCGGTTGTATCCATATTCCAAATCAAATTGTCGCGAATAATACCTGCATTATTCACCAACACATCAATTCTCTCATAGGCCTTTTCGATGAACTGGAACAAGGTCATCACCTGTGTTTCTTCGCTGATATCTGTTTGGAAAAAGGCTGCATGATCCCTTCCAATCTCCTGAGCAACACGCTCACCGTTTTCTTTGTCCACATCCACAACGAGCACAAAAATGCCGTCATCTGCCAGTCGTTGTGCAATAGACCTGCCAATTCCTTTGCTGGCGCCGGTAATGATCGCAATCTGTTTCTTCATAAGACAAGCCCGTCTATTCAATTTTTTCGGACACGTTCCCGACCACCGGTTAAAGGGGAGTGTCTCATTTTCCCTCGTATTGAACTTTTTTTCCTATAGAAGACAATCCCATTAAGGCATCTGAAGTTGAAAATATTTCCTTTAAGTAGTGTAGCTCGGACTCGCACCCTTTTGCCTCATCAATGAGTCTATCTGCCAGCTTTAAGGCAACAGGTGCTTTATATGATATTGTCTTCACAATCTTTTCAGCATCTTCATTACTCAGTGATTGACCAGAGAATGTTTTGGTCATAATTTCAGACAGTGAATTCTGCTCAAAGAAGAGTTGAATATTTTTCCATTTTTCACCGAGCAATTTAGTTTTAACGACGGGTAATGGCAGCTTGCCTGTCATCAAATCCATCGCTATATCAAGGGAGATGACTTTATCCACTAATCCGATTTCTTCGGCTTCATTTGCGGCAAGAACTTTCCCGGTGTAGATGAGATATTTACTCAACCCTTTGGCAATTTTGCGGGCACATCGCTGCGTTCCCCCAAGTCCGGGGTAAATGCCGATCCCCGTTTCCGGAAAGGCAAATTGTGCGTTAGGCAAAGCAAGGATTAAATCTGCGCAGAGAACAAGTTCCAACCCGCCTCCAAGTGTAAGACCATTAACGATCGCGATGATTTTTTTCTTTGATTGATCAATGCGGTTAAACAATTTTTGTCCATCTATCGTGAACGATTCGATATTATTTATTTTACCGGCATGAATACTATTTACAAAGAAATTTATATCCGCACCTGCCACGAATGCTTTCCCGGAACCTGTTATAAATATTGTCTCTACCAATGGATCATTGTCAGCATTAATAAATTTTTGAGAAAGCTCCTGAAGCATTATTTCACTTAATGCATTCATATTCTCCGGCTGATCAATAGTGATGACCGCGATGGGATATTTCCTTTCGAGTCTTACGAACTCCATCTCCAGGTATTGTTCACCGATATACGCAGGGATACGCATTCCGTACAAATTGGAAACCAGCTTTACAAGGCGATTCACTTCATCTGGACCTGCTGACCGCATCAGATCGACTGGCCCGTTTTTCCACCGCAAACCGATCATCGCTCCCCGGTTGAGATGAGTAACGGATGAAACCTTTTCTTCAAGGATCTGTAAGCAGATAAAAAACACAACACCAAGCAGCCTATCAACGATCTTTCTTTCTTTTTGCGGATCGAGGTTTTTAATCTCAGTGATTTCTATATCCCATTGTCTCTCTGATTCAGCCTGTCGTTGCAAAAAGTCAGACACTTTGTACAGTTCACCAAATATCTCCAGGGTTTTTTCTGAATGACAAGCAACGGAGATACCTGTAGCATTCATCAGTGCGAAAGGCCCCATCCCGATTCCGAAAACATTCTTGCATACGAAATCGATTTCTGCCATTTCAGCTACCCCCTCCTGCAGCAAACGGGCTGACTCGTTGAGCCAGGGAACAAAAAACCGGTTCACCGTAAATCCATAACTATCCTTGCAATCAATAGCATCTTTTGCGATAAGAACCGAAAATTTCCGTATTGCGTTAATCGTTTCTCCGGATGTCTTTTCCCCAGGGATGATCTCAACCAGACGGTTCTTTGCCGCATGGTAAAAAAAATGCATGCCGATAAATCGTTCCGGATGAGTGATACTTTTAGCCAACTCTGATACCGAGTAGGAGGAAGTATTAGTAGCGACAATGCAATCAGGAGCAACAATCTCACTTATAGACTTAAACAATTCAGTCTTTGCTGTGAAATCCTCAAAGATGGCTTCCACTACGATGTCACATTCTTTGAGATCGTCAAGCGAGTCAGTACCTTTTAGATTTGCCAGGTATGCTTCAACCTGTTGTGGTGTAAAAATCTTTCGTTCGATGGCTTCCTTAAATGTGTCGCGGATGGTCGCTAATCCCTTCTCCACAAAATGATTTGCCCGGTCGGCAAGGATTACAAGGAATCCTTCCTGAGCAAACTTTTGGACCAGTGCACTACCCATGGTACCCGCGCCTACAATTCCTATTTTTCCGATATGTCTCATCAGTTTTATATTAACTATTTGTCCAGGCCGGTTTTCTTTTCTCAAGAAAAGCCCGGATGCCCTCGTTTGCATCATGTGTCTCCATAAGCTGGTTTATATATATCGATTCCAACTGAGGAAGAAAATTGGTCAGCAGATGATTGAGTTTTATTCTCGCTGCCTTTACAGAATACCGCAATGAAGAAGCACTCTTAGGTAGAATATTTTGTTCAATCCAGATATTGACTCCTTCATCAAGAGAATCTTTATCATCAAATACTTCATTGACTAATCCAATAAACTTTGCACGATCCGCACTAATAGAGTTACCGGTAATCAGTAATTCCTCAGCCCGGGCATATCCGATTTTTTCGGGAAGAAGAAGAGAAGCAGGAGGAGGATAAACGCCAAGTATGATCTCAGGTTGTCCGAATTTAGCACTCTTGTCGGCAAAAATGAAGTTACATATCAGCGCAAGTTCTAAGCCTCCGCCAAGGCATTGCCCTGAAATTTTTGCCAAAGAGGGTATCGAAAGGTCTCCGAGAGAATAAAATAACTGGTGAAATGCTCTCAACATCATTCCTGCAGACTCTTTCCGGTGTTCTTCAACGCTTGCTCCAAATGAAAAATGCTTACCTCCACTTTCAAAGACAATCAACTTCAGATCTTTTTTGTCAATAAAAGAATTGAAAGCATGTTGTAATTCTTCCATCATACCATGATCCAGTATATTCCCTCTGCCATCATCGAATAATATTCTGATAACCGAGTTTTCGTAAGAGTATGAGATTTCTATTTTTTGCACGGCTCAGGGATTTACCATTTGAAATTGTGGCGAAACAGACCTGTGCATCTCATCATCCCATTCATGACCTTCGGCCAGAAGCTGACGGAGCTTGATAAAATCAGCTTCACGATTTTCTTTTGTTCCTTCATTAAAAGCGCGGAAGCCTGCTTTTGCTTCTGTCATCATATTTAAAGCAAGCCATTCCCTGCTACTCTCTTTATTCTTATCCCAATGCTCCAGTTTAAATTTGCGGATCTCGCTGATAGTCTTATTCATGCAATTGGGAAAAGTATGCAGGAGTTTAGCGATTAACTGGTGCACTGCATGATCCAGCATGGTAAAGTCTGTTTCTGCCTGGGAAACAATTTCTTTGGCCCTCTTCAATGCATCGCCGGTTTTTAAGGTTCCGAAAATAAGTTGACCATACTCGTCAGTGATTGATTCCGTAACTACCAAAGGATTTGCGATAAATGTTCCCTTCATTTTCAACACGGGTGCAATGGCCGTAATCATTCCAAAATAATAGGCCTGATGAGCGGTCCATGGTTCGCACAACGTGAGTGATGTCATGGCGCGCTCTATACCGACAAAAAGCGGTAAAAAATCCGTGGCGCCGCCGATCGGTGCACTGCCATGCTTGGGCCCGGCCTGGCCAAACCTGGCCATATCACTTGCAATACTGAAATCACAAGCCATCCCAATTTCCTGTCCGCCACCAATCCGCATTCCATTTACCCTGCAAATCACCGGTTTTTCACATTTGAGAATGGCGCTGACCATGTCATTAAACAGACGCATGTATTGCGCATACTCCTGCGGATTGCCAGCGTAGTATTCAGCATATTCTTTTGTATTTCCACCTGTGCAGAACGCTTTATCACCTGTGCCTGTAAGCACGATGGCGACAATGCTTCTATCGTTCGAAGCCTGATTAAACGCAAGAATTATTTCCTTCACCGCACCTGTGGTATAAGAATTATACTGTCCTGGATTGTTAAGGATGATCCAGGCATTGAAGAGATTTTCGACGACGGTGCCATCATAATCCAGACAAGGTCTCTTTTCAAAAAGTATTTCTTTATATTCTGCTTTTGCAATATTGTGATCTTTAAGTATTTTCATAACTCTTCTTTGTTTATTGATAATCAGGAACAAGTACCGATCGTTTTGTGTACTTGTGTTCAAGGGTATTTTTAAATACCTCGTTGATTTGCGACATGGGAAAAGTTTGAATGAATTGTGATATTTTGAGTTTATCAGTAGCAACCAAATCCAAAACATCAGGATACAATTCAGCCCGGCATCCCCAGGTGCCTATCAGTTTTGCATCGAATGCCATGAGGTTACTCAGACGTATTTCAATCTTATCCATTGTAAACCCAACGATTGAAAGGGTTGATGCGAAGGTGATAAGATTGAATGCAAGATCCTGACCTGCTTTTGTTCCGCTTATCTCAAAAATTTTCCAGCCGGCCTTTGGTGCATGGATATCCCTGGCGAGTTCTTTTACTTTTTCTTTTATTGTTTTTATATCCAGGCCCTGTATATTCAGTGTTGCATCAATGTTGTTTGCCCTGGCTGTGGACAGTTTTTCATCGTTAAGGTCAAGAGCAATAACCTTTGCCCCGAATACCTTTGCGATTAGAGCACCGTATATTCCTACGCCACCTACGCCAATGACGATAGCTAAATCTCCCGGCTCCAGTTCTGATTTTTTTACGACCTGATAAGGGGTAGAAATGGCATCTGCGATAACTGAGAGTTGTTCCAGTGGATATTTTTTCAGGATGTGATCAGGAACAAGGCAAAGAAATTTTGCAGGCACCTTGATATGTGAGGCAAACCCGCCGTGAAAATCATTCCCAGGCATTAATTGATTCCGGCAAATATTGCTTCTTCCTTTTTGACACAACTCGCACTCCCCGCAAGGAAGTACGGCAGGTATGATGACCTTTTTGCCAAGCCACGCTGCCCCTCCATCTACGACAGTACCGCTGATTTCATGTCCGAGTGTGAGGGGTAGTGCATGCTTCGTCTGGACCCCATGATGCCAGAAACTGATATCGGTATGACATACACCACAACCAGACACCTTTACCAACACTTCTCCCTCTACTATTTCAGGGTAGGAACTTTCAATACGTTGAAATTCCTTCTTCAACTCTACCATTTGCCATTGATAATATTTCTTTTGGGTCATACGTCAGGATTTTCAAACAGGATTGCTGTGCCCTGTCCGCCACCAATGCATGCAGAGGCAATCCCATATTTTATTTTTCGTTGTTTCATTTCCCTGGAAATGGTGAGTGATAACCGAAGCCCTGTCGCAGCAAGTGGATGGCCAATGGCGATGGCTCCTCCGTTTACATTTAAGAGATTCCTGTCAAGGTGCAATTCCCTTTCACAGCCAATGACCTGTGCGGAGAAGGCTTCATTGATTTCGAACAAACCAATTTCTGAAATTGTCAACCCCGTTATTTCTAACAATAGATTGATGGCAGGCACAGGACCAAGGCCCATCACCGTAGGGTCAATACCACAGCTTGTCCCTGCAATAATTTTCGAAAGCGGCGTGAGCTTGCTGCGCTGAATGCACTCTTTGCCGGCAACAACAGAAGATGCGGAGCCGTCAACAATGCCACTGCAATTACCGGCGGTTAATACACCCACGTCAGAAAAGACCGGCGTCAGCGTTGACAGGGCTTCAAAAGTTGTTTCCCTCACATGTTCATCTGTTGTGAAATTTTGCACACCACCCGGCAAGCGGATTTTTCTCGGTTTTAATCCGTCAATTTCAAATACGGCAGAATTAACAGGCGTGATTTCATCATCGAAGAAAGTATTGTTCCTGGCATTGAGTGCGCGTTGAAAAGAAGTAAGTGCATACTGATCGCAGTCCTGTCTGGAAATGTGATATAATTTAGCCACGTTTTCAGCGGTATATCCCATTGGGTACCCGGCAGCCGTATCATCCAGTGCTTCCCACAACATATCCTTAAAGACAGGTCTTCCCAGCGGATAACCCATCCGGTTTCCAAAACTCACTGTAGGTGAAAGCGACATATTCTCTGTGCCGGTGCATAACACAGAATCGGCTTTTCCAAGTGTGATTTGTTCAGCACCTGCGATCAGTGTTTCAAAACCTGATCCACAGATCCGCTGCACCATTAAAGCCGGTACTTCCACCGGAAGTCCTGAGAATAATCCAATATGGCGCGGAAGAAAATAAGCATCACCGGAGCTCTGGCCGATATTGGCCACGATGAGTTGATCGATCTCTGCCGGATCGAGGTGACACTTTTTCAAAGCAGCACGGGAAGAGATAATTCCCAGATCAGTCGGAGATATCTGAGCAAGTGTTCCGGAATATTTTCCAAACGGTGTACGCACCCCGTCAACCAGGAATATCTCATCATATAAAAATCCAATGCCTTTTTTATTATTATGATAGCCTTTCATATTGTGCTTGAGCAGAATTTATAAAAAGATCAGTTGTTTTCGTTGCAGCGTTTGCATATAATGCCGCACCAAAGGATACTGCAAATTGGGACCTGTCCATAATGATCACATCCATTTTGAGCCTTTCCTGCAGGAGATTTTTGAGATAAGGATGATACGCAATGACACCCCCAATAAGATACACTGGCAAAAGCGGATCAATCCGTAATTTGATAATCCGGTTTAAAATTGACAGGTAAATACCTTTTGCAATATCTTCGACAGGCATCTCTTCAAATAACCAGGACATAATTTCTGTTTTTGCGAAAACAGTGCAAAAACTATTCAGTTCCTTTGCGAAAGACGATTTGGCAGCCAGATCACTCATGTCAGTAATATTGATATCTGCCCGTTCAGCTACTTCGGAAATGAACGAACCGGTACCCGCTGCACATTTGTCATTTAGATAGAAATTTTCAATATTGTTTTCCGCGTCACATTTTATCACCTTGATATCCTCTCCTCCGATGTCAATAATATTTTTAACCCCTGGAAAATATGTAGATACGGCCAGTGTTGCACAACTCAGTTCCGTTTTGATGATATCCGCATCTGCCAGGTGTTTGCGTCCATAACCTGTAGCGCAAATAGTGTGTATGTGATACTCGGTTTTTAAAGCTTCAATAACATGATGCACGGAAATACGGTCCCGGTTTAATGTTTTAAGAGCGGTCTGAAACAAAATCTGAGACTGCTGATCAACTACAGTGAATTTAGTATAGGCAGAACCAAGATCTACACCAAGGGAACAGTTTTTCGAATTAGGCGTATGGCCATCAACATGTAAATGCTTCGGTAAGCTGTTTTGTTTGACTGCTGCCTTTGCCGTCGAGAGAATAGACGTATAGGATTTATTGGACATGGCTTTCACCATATTCGTAAATGTAAGATTGAGGGAAGTACGGATATAATGTTTCCTTCCATACTCGACAATTTTTCCATTCATAAAGTCAATTTCTGTAGGGCGGTTGTTCAGCAAGTCAACTGCTAATGAGGGAAAATGATTTCCAGCCTTGTGCAGATAACGCAGACACTTACGGATGAAGTCATCTTCAAAGAGGATTTTTTCGGCCTTTGCCACCTCCACAGCCTCCTCTATGATTTGTTCGATTAATTCAACAGTGTCTGAATTGCTCATCGCTTCTTTGATGGTCATTCTTCCGACCGCACACAAGGCACTGAGAGATGAGTTCAGGATCGTTTTTTCCCAACTGCGCTTCAACATCTCAAAAGAAGGAAGCGAGGTGGTTTCTAGAAGAACCGAGTTTAAAATAACAGCGATTTCATTTGCCTCATCTTGCCTTGAGTCATCAACAGATGCGATGAAGTTGGGAGGATTAAAAAAAGTGACTTTCGTGACATTGGGAGCAGTAAGATTGCCGGCAAAGTTGATCACCATTCTGAAGGTGCGGGACTCTCCGATGGCATCTGCAACCATCTGTTCCACATCAATTCCGTTCATCGCACAGGCTATTCCTGTCGCTTTATTACGCAGCGTGGCAATTTCTGTCATCAGGAAAGGCAGTTGAGTGGTCTTTACACAGACAATGATAAAATCCGGATTGAATGCATCAAATTCTGCCGCGGTAGAATAGAGGTGCTTAAAAAATGTTTTTTTTCTTATCGTGCCATCCAGGATAATCCCATCCGTTTTGATCAGGTTCATTTTGAGCTTATCAAAGTCACAAATGGCCACATCAAGTCCGGCTTCATGGAAATGCGTTGCCAGAATGGTTCCTACCGGGCCCAGCCCGATGATCCCGATCTTATGTATTTTTCTTTCAAGCATAACTCTCATGCATCATTTTACGGCTTCCCAATTGCTCCACGAAGGTTTCAATCTTGGTGGTGGTTTGTCCTTCTGAATAAAAACGGAGATCACACAGGTCGCCCTCTATAACCAAAACAGGGATCCCATATTCTTTATACATCCGCAATGGTAATCCGAACCTGGAATTCGAATTGTTGAAACACGTCTTCGCGTCGTGAAATATCATGCCGTCAATACGATATTCGTCAGCCATATTTTTGAGCATCTTCATTTTCACATTTTCGCTCCGGTTGATGAAAATCTCGGTATAAGCTTTTGCAGAAGAGAAAAAGGGATCCTGTTCATTAAAGGCATCAAACACCCAGCTATTGCAATACGTAGATGCGACAACAACGGAGTTATTTTGAATAAATAAATCTGAAAGTGATCGTAGTTTCCCCCAAACCGGCATGCCGTCCCAAAAAATACGACTGTGTTCCCCCTGCACAATACCCTTTTTATTGGCAGCATTCTCCATCAGTTCGTCGAGCAGTATTTGATAGTACTCTTTTGCAGCCGTTGTGCCGCGAAGCACGACGATAGGACCCATGTGGATGCTGCAGTCAAAAAAACTAATAGGAGCCGGCGAATACTTGGCAGTAGCAAGAACTTGTTTCCACAGTTCCGTTGCCTCTTTACTTAAACGAAGTGTGTCCCGGAACCGGTCCAGATCAAATTTTTGGCCACTTGCTTTCTCGCAGTGTGGAATGATTGCTTTGAATTGTTCACTCACATCATGGATTTGTACATCGGTGAGTTCATCCACGTATCTCGGAGGGAAAATACCGATAGCAGGACACTGAAATTCTTTGGCATAAAAGTTAAACCAGTCCTGCACTTCACGACATTGATTAGTATTATATACAATCAGGTCCGGCTTTGGAATACCTTTCATTCCGTAGTGATCCTGCAGCGGTGTCCGATGACAAAGGTAGGCGCCAATATCGCTCGTGAGATAAGAACAAATATCTCCTGAATAACCAAGATTAATAGTAGTAGGGATATAGTCGCCGGCCTGTCTCGTTGCTCCCAGCAGCGCCCCATGATTTTCCGGAAAGTACACTTCAAAACCAAAGGCACGAAGTAATTCCGCAGGACCAACACTTGTGCACCATGCAATCTTACCGGCATGCTCCAGCCCGGTGAAATACTCTTTCATCAGTTTTCGCAAAAGATTAGTGGACTTTATCTCGTACATATCAAAGAGTAACTATTCTTCCGGGTGAGTGTTCAAATTCCGACAGCCGTATCATGTAGACTTCATTATTTACAATATTCGCAGTCCCATACAAATTGTCAAGACAAGCCCGGTAAGCATTCACGACATTTTTGGGAGCTACTTTCATAGAAGAAGTGAGTGTTCCTTTCTCTAAAGAAAGCTCATCATCGATAAGCATCGCTGATTTGATTTTTGCGAATTTTTGCCCAATACCGCAGTTGGCATCATGTAAACAACCCCGTAAACATCGGGCGAGTTCATTCAGGTTACGGGGACAAAAACATCCTTCTCCGGGTGCAAATGCATAATCCGGTCTCTCCAGCAATTTTTTATTAGGAAATAATAATGCCACAGGATATTCTTCGCCATGTCCAACCACCATGGCAAAAGAGATATAATGGCATTTTAACTCAATCAGCTTTTCAAGATCAGAGGGGACAACTTTTTCTCCATTGGATAATTTAAAGATTCTGTCCTTTCGTGTAATGAGCTTCAATCCTGTTTCGGTGAGTTCCCCGACATCTCCCGTGCAAAACCAACCATCATCCGTAAAAATTCCCACGTTTGCTTCGTCATTTTTGTAGTAACCCTTCATCACATTTGGTCCCTTTACCTGAATTTCACCATCATCTGCCAATCGAATACTGACTCCAGGCAATGGAAAACCAACAACACCGGGCGTTCTTTTTTTAGCTGGATCTGTCAATGCGCAACAAGGGGATGTTTCTGTGAGCCCCCAACCTTCTATAACAGGAATATGTCGTCTTTCAAATTCATCAGAGAGTTTCTGAGGCAGTGCCGCGGCTGCAGTAAAAATGAACTTTAACTGGGAATGAAAGAAAAGGTCTTCCGCCTCTTGATCATGTTTTGTCAGATCTACCAGCGACTGATAGACTTTGGGCACGCTGAAAAAAACAGTGGGTTGAATGAGTTTCCAGTTTTCAAGGATCACTGCCGGATCTTTCCCATAACCGGATTCAAGCGAAAGCGCAGCACCATTGTACAGGGCAGTAAATAATTCGAAAATGCCGCCAAAACTGTGGTGCCACGGTAAATAGGACAGAAACCGGTCCGATTCATCTAAGTTCCAAACCCCGGAAAGTGCCGCCTGCTGAGATAAAATATTCTCATGTGAGAGTTGCACACATTTCGGCGTACCCATGGTTCCGGACGTGTACATATTCAGACAAATTTCATCAGGAGCGGCATTTACGTTCAACACGAAATCTGTGTCCGCACGTTCGACAAGAAGTTCGCCAAAGGAATGTTGCGCTTGCACGTATACTTCCCCGGTTGTATCAAAAATAAAAATGTGCTTCACGTGAATATCACCGACGCGGCTCAGTTGAAGTTCACCGGCTACTGCGAGATAGTTTGCGTCCGAATGATCGATCAATAATTCCGCTGTCTCTTTATGAAAGAAGGCAAAAAGAGGAACCGCAATGCCTCCGGAAGACATGACTGCCAGTTCCATTTGTAGCATCTCCAGCCGGTTCGGAGAAAAAATCACCATTTTGTCTCCGGCCGAAAATCCAAATCGTTTCAGGTTGAAGGCAATATTGAGGACCCTGTTGTATAATTCCTTCCACGTAATCCCTACATACTTTTCTTCCTGTTTTGACTGAAAGGCGATGTGATTGCTCCATCGCTCTGTATTTCTGACAAGCATAGATGCAATATTTGGAAGGAGCTGTCCGGAGGGCTTATCAGAAACTAACATAGGTCTGCGATATTTTTATGATGAACGATTTTCCCTCACATTTTTTCTCACCTGCTGCCTTTCACACATGTACCAAAGCAGTATTCTCTTTTGCAGCCAGTTTGAGATGGCGGAATCCACCCCACAATGCAGCGCCAATGGCTCCGGCATAGCAAGCATCGGGATGCGTTTTAATTTCATACTGTTTTCCTGTCTCCTTCAGTTGTTCTTCCAGCGCCTGCAACATGCCTTTATTTAAAGCCATTCCACCAGTCAGGATGATGGGTGATTCTGCTTTCAGAGAACTCATTAACTTAATGATCCGATTGGCAATAGAGAGATGAATTCCTTTGATAATGTTTGGTGTTGATATGCCACGCGATACCATATTGATGACATCGGTCTCTGCCAGGACTGCACAAATTCCGGACGACACTTCAGGACTATCGGCCTGCAATGAAATGTCCCCAACTTCGTCGATAGACAGACCCAGGTAACGGGAAATATTTTCTACAAACTGCCCGGATCCCGATGCACATTGTCCTGTCATTTTATAATCCAGCACACGGGCCTCAGAGGATATTTTAATCGCACGGACATACAAAGCTCCCATATCCACCACCGTGCGTGCATCAGGAAATAAAAAGTGAGCGCCTTTTGCATGGGTGGTCATTCCATAGAAATGCCCCCTTTTTCTTTTCACCAGATCACCCTCACCTGTAGAGGCGAGGTAAGCAATGTTTTCGTATTTCAGGTTGAATTTCCGGAGCATAGACAGAATCATTTCATCCGCTACCAGGGTAGGGTTCCTTTTTCGGATTTTTTCTGTCTGTTTGTCAAGCAACTCCTGTTGTGTCGCACAATCCATCAGCACCAATTTGATAAAATTGCTGCCGACGTCTATACCCATCGTATAAAGAGGCGATTTCATTTTTTTGCTTTAGTATTATTTAATTCAGTACTAATTCTTCTTTCTTGCCAGATGGCAGATCCATGTTCAGGTTCCTTCTTGCAAACATCGCCCCACCTAAAGCTCCCATGAATATTGAATCAACATGAATGTTTATTTTTATTGTATCTCCATAATTCTCCCTGACCAGCTGCGAAAGGTATTTTATGACGGCAGGATTTCTTGCTACGCCACCTGTGAACGTGAATTCATTAAACACACCTCCTGACCGCGCAAGCAGTGACATTGCCCTCATGATGATTGCTTTGTGCAAGCCACCAAGAATATCTTCTCTTTTTTCGCCAAGGTTCGTGAGTTCCCGTAGTTCTGCACCAGCAAACACCGTACACGTCGAGCAGATGGTGACTTCTTTTTCTGCCTTCAACGCCATTGGCCCAAGTTCGTTCAATGAAATACTCATCTCATCGGCGATATAGCCGAGATAACGTCCACAACCTGCAGCACAACGGTCATTCATTTGAAAACTGGTAACAAGGCCATACTTGTCAACTTGTATTGCTTTGGTATCCTGTCCGCCGATGTCAAGTACTGTTCGGGTTTTGGGAAACACGGCGTGAGCGCCAAATGCATGACAGAGTATTTCCGAACGGATGCAATCCTGTGGAAACGGAAGTAAGGCACGACCATAACCCGTACCGGTCATATTTGTAATGTTGAAGTCTATCTCTTTAATTTCATCGATGTGTGTCCGCAGGGATTCGGAAACATGATCAAAATTTCCCTTGAGTAAGTTCAGTTCAGCATCAAAATTGATACTTGTGCGATCGGTTGTTGTATTCGGGAGGTTTTTATACTTCACACGCAGTTCATCCATCGCTTTATCAATGAGTTCCCGAAAGTCAAATGTGAAGAGCTGATTTTCTGCCGGGCTAATGCTTTTGTCCCAAATAGTCATCAACGGTTCAAAGAGTGCTAATTCGAGTTTATTCACTTCCTCATTATATTTTTCTGAAACAATATCACGGAAGAATTGATTTTTTGCGCCGAGATTATTGTACAGATAATCGTACTTGATGACCGGCTTGAATGCTTTACGGATGTTTCTCAGATGTCCAAGAAACATTTCTTGTGTGCCCTGATCTTTGAAAAAGGTTCTACAAGTCTTGAGCAACTCTTCTCCAAGCTTATCCAACCTAACTTTAAATTGTTCATACTGAAAAACACTTTCCAGGTCGTCGATATATTTTTTATAGTGTGGATTTGCTTTAATTTCACCTTCAAGTTTTTTCTTAAGGATAGAAAAACGGGCATTATAGACAGCTTCTTCTCTTGCGATTTCTGCGGCAACCGCATAATTGGCCCTGGTATTGGTTATACCACGCCCGATAATTTCATCATGCTCATTAATGATTACGGCTTTTGAAGTCGTAGAACCAAGATCAACGCCGAGATAATATTTATTCATTGATAGATAATTAAAGAATAATTCTCTCCATGACCGCTATTCAACTTAAAACTGCATTTGTTTCCTGTGCGATTATTATTTTGCGCTGTTCCAGCATCTGAAAATAGGATTCGAGACGATTCTTAATGTTTGCATAAGAAAAATAACGTGGATCGACCAGGTCGCTTTCGATAAAACCGACGGGGATTTCCATGCGCTGTTCAATTTCCCGCATGATCATCAACTGGCCGGCTGAAAATGAATTACAACTCTTGATGGAATTGATCAGAAAGCCGTCTGCCCGGTAATCCTTCACGTAATCGGCAAGCAAACTCACCCTTTGAGGAAGATTCATATTGGTATAGCATCCCATGCAATATTTTGCCAGGCTTTCAAGTGGTTCGCCTGAATCATGCCGGAAGCCAAGATCATACACACCGCCAACTTTTGTATAAGAGGATGCAACAATCACCGCACCGGCGTCATAAAATATCTTCCAGAACTCGCGGAAATTTGTCCAGTTAGGGGGCCCCTCAACTACCAGGCGGAATTTTTCTTCCTTCAATTCACCTTCTGGTGTCACAGGACCTAAGCCGAGCCTGACCCTGTCCATGACTTCTTCATACAGTTCGGTATAATATTCAACCGCTTCCTCTGTACCTCTGAAGGCTGTAAAGATCGGGCCGATATAATAGACACCTGCGAAGTAGGCGTCAATAGGCGAAGGCTTATTTTTGGCGCTCTCCAATATCTTCACCAGCAGATCTTCCGCTTTTGCAGAGTTGACCATCATCCTTGACAGTCGCTCCTGGTCAAATTTCTTTCCTGAAACTTTTTCCATTTTCGGAATGACGTCGTCTTTCAACTGTTTCACCATGTATTGAACCTGATCCTGGGTGATATGACCATCTTCCTGGTAAGGTGTATGGAGCATGGCAACAGGAACACCGGGGTATAACCGTTCAAGATTTTCAAACCACTTCATGAAAGTGAAGCAGCCCGTGTAGCTGAGCAGAAGTAAATCCGGTGGTGGAAGTTTTTCTCCTGTAGGTCCGATATTGCCGTTGAGCATCATACCGATGTCGCATTTCACATAGGTGCACACATCTTCACTGAATCCCATTTTCTCCGCTTCGCGGATATAGGATGCTGATTTTTTTCGCATGCCGGATTGCAGTGCATTGATTTCCGGGTAAACCGGCAGCATATCAAAAGACAAAATCAACTCAATAAGATTCCCCGGAACAAACGTGTACACAACTTTTTTCCCTGTTTCTTTTGCAGTGCTTAGCTCATGAAACAGTCCGGCAAGCATGTCTTTTTGAATAACCATGCTTTTGTCTTTTATCGCTGCTTTTGATTCCATGCCCATTTGAAGAGTTTATTGGACCCAGAGTTTGATTGAATCAGAAAATGTTCCTGCCTGTTCTTTGATTACTTTAAACTGTCCGGTATTCTCATGATATTGAAAATTAATATGGGGAATGCCTGCTGCATCGCACGCTTTTTGTAATTCTGGTCTATCGAGCAGTGCAGGATCACAGAAACTTGCTGCGCTGAAAATCACTCCATCCGCATTTCTTCTCCTGACTAATTCAACCAGGTGTTGTCCTTTTGGATTGCCTACATCATACACTGCGGAGGAAAAAGCACTTTTTGTGAGATACGCATCCACCAGTGCACCAAGAGGATCATCCGTGTTTTCAGCAACAGACCCCTGAATCCATCTTGATCCAAGCATGAAGTCATCATCAACGATATAACAGCCGGCCATCTCGATGGATTTTATTAACCCAAGAGGTGGTTGTTCACAGAATGAGCCGGTGATGACGACACGGATATTATCCATCGGTTCTCCTCTGTCTGCGCTGATGATCTCAACAACCTCTTCGAGAATCCTGTTATGTTCTTCGACCGGCATTGCTAAACCGGCCCGGATGATGACATATGTCTCCACCGCAGAGAGTCTCCAGGGGTATTCCTGCCGGATGTTGTACATCTCCTGAATAAGTGTTCTGTTCTTATTAAACAGGCCGATTGCATGATTCAGGCTTTCGGTGGTAGATGTGACTCCGTTTACCTGGTATGTATCGTCAATGATTTTGTATAGTTCCTGCCTGTAAAAAACACCTCCTATAGAAGAATTAAAATTCTGGGGATAATCAAAATACCTTTGAAATTTTCCCTTTTCAGCAAGCTTAAACATGCCTGAAAGATTCCGGACACAATCGCATATGGCCGGGAAAATATAGCCATCAAAAGAATCCAGGCTGTGATCCAGGGCCATTTCAATGATACCTCTTGGGAGATGACAGATGTAGGATTGATAGTAGGCATCGCCTTTGATAATTTGTTTACGATCTCCGACGCCCATTAAGCCAACAGCAAGGCCGTTTGCAGCGTGAATGATCTCTCTTGGAAAATAGATCGGAAGAAAGCCCACCAGTGTGCGGCTCTGCGCAGCGGCTTTCCATTCCTTTGCTTTTGTAAAACTCAGATCAAAAGCGACATCATGACATTCCTTAAGTATATCATTGAACCGGTTCATTGTGTTTGAAATTTTGAAGACTATTTTCTAACTCTTCCTTCCGGATGATACCTAATTCCAGGTCTTTATCAATGCACTGATAGTACAACTTATCCAACTCGGCCTGGGTGAATATGCTGTCTGCCATTGGAAAGAGTTCCTCATTTTCTGCAGCAATATGGTCCCGGAGTTTATTGATATACATTTCAAAATATTTTTGTGCAGCAGCAAAATCAAGGAGATGAAGTTTCATGCGGATTTGTTGTGCCAGCAGGCGAAAGTCCTCATGCTGTTCGATCAATTCCTGAACTATCCCGTTACCCACCAGCTCATTTTTCCTGCTGATGGCCGGGAATACTATTTCTTCTTCTTTGTTGTGATGAAATTCATCGGCATAAACAGAAAGAAAGTCGATGATTTTCGTGGCTTGCAGGTGATATTCGGTTGGATTGAATTCCCAATGCTTTCTTAATGCATACACATGCTTACCTGCCTCCAGGATCATTTGGTGTTCGGCAACCAGCAATTGAGAGAGAGAACTTTGCATAAAACATTATTTAGACGTATCGTTCATGACATATTGGTTATTCAGGATGTGCAATGCGGATTCAGCAGAATCAAGGTCTCTGAAAAACTGATTCTGGAGTGTATCTGAGATGCCCGGTAATCGCCTATAGTATGCGATACCATCCTGGAGGTTGTGATAAAAATTTACATAGTATTTTTTCTTTTTCGAGAATTGTTCAGGAGTGACATCTTCTCTGAGTTGTTCTTTCAGATAATCGATGTAGAGATTAAGTTCAGCAATAAACATATGTGGCCGGTGAGGATTGGTCATAATATTGGTTCTTCCATAAATATGGTCAGTCATCGTCTGTAGAGAAACTACCCGGGAGAAATTCGCAATATTCGGTCCCGGACAAATCGTCACCGCATTCAGCTTCTTAATGAAAGTGTGTGTATAACTGATTGCAGCAGAATTACTCAGCCCCACACATAAGCATTCTTTGCTCAGGACGTCTTGCAATTGTCTCTTGTATTCAGGCTCCGGGAGATTCAGGGATTGCAATTGGCTGATTTTGAGTTTTTGATACTTGTGTGAAGCTGTACAAATCGGCTCTTTGGTAAACTCTGTATCAAAAGCAAGAAATTTTTCAGTACAGGGACTCCCAGGCTTTCCATTACTGATGCGTTGTAATTTTTCATGTTCCGCACTGGTTCCTTTCAGGTAATGAAATCTGATACCTAATGGTGAATTACGGCTTAACACGACATCTGTTTCTTTGGCGGCGCACAAGAGTTTGACCGTCTCGTCATCAACAGTGGTAGCTTGGGGCACGAGTAAAAAAGGAGTGCCCCATCCCGTACTTTCTATGTTGTAATAGCGATGCAAAAATGCATCTTCTTCATGCGTGCCTATGCCACCCTGAACAGTCAGTATCATGTTGGGCAGATCAGTGACTTTCCTGTTGCTTTTCTTCCACAGAGCAGCCGTATATATTTCAAAGAGTGTATCAAACAGTTCTTGTTTTTTTGATTTAAACTCTTCCAGTATCGGACCGAGCAAATAGCCTTCTGTGGCAAATGCATGTCCACCACAATTCAAACCTGATTCAATCCTGAATTCACTCACCCATAGTCCTTTCTTCGCCAGATATTTTCCCTGAATCAGGGCTGACCGGTAATCACTCACCTTGATGATGATCTTTTTTGTAAAATTTCCTCCGCCATTTGCTTCAAATTCTTTACAGAGTTCCAGGTAGCTATATAACCTGGGGTTCATCCCCGCTGAGAAGACGACTGAGGAGTTTGTAAGGTTACTTCTGGCATATCCTCTTAAGGCCGCCACCGCATCTGAACTGTCTGCCAACTCTTTTCCATACTTATCTGAATTTTCCTTATCGATTTTCGTCATGATGTTCACATCAATGCTCCCGGGTGCTATTTGGCTGCGTAAAAACGTTGCTAATTTTATTTTAACCGGCTGATCATGACAATGGAGCATTTGCCGGTATACGTGTTTTATAGAGCTCTGATCAGGCAGCATCTCAAAGTATTTCACGATTTCTGAGCCTGCCTCGAACGCCGCATTCTGTAGCTTTTCCACCTGTTCCTGCACGATTGTATTGACAAGATTCAGGTAATCGGTGATTCTTTTTGCCCGGTAATCGGGCTCATGAGTTGTGATCGGTCGATATTCCTGATTGATAGAAGGGTAATAGTGACTTCTCATCATTTCGATCAACCGGTCTTCGACAATAGAAATAACTGAGGAAATGCCAAATCGGGCAACTTTAATTGGCGTATCTATGGTGTAAGCCAAACCCATCACCGGAATGTGAAATGTATGATGTGAAGGGTAATACATCTGAAGAACGAGTTATGAATGAGAGTTGCAAATTTTTTAATAAGCTTTTCAAAAACTCAATGTCACGTCAGGCCAATCAGCACATGTGTTCCTGATGGAGTAAAGATACATATAATTAAGGACAGAAACATCCTTTAATTGGTGGCCGCATGAGTAACATCGCGCTCTTCGTCACTTATAAACAAAGAGGAGCCTGACCCTGGAGCCTGCCTACCCCAAAGGGATGCCTATGGCTCCCGCATAGGCAGGCGTTCGTAGAACCTGTCCCAAAGGGACTCCTCTGGAGCAAGCGTCTTTGCGAGGGGAGTACTTTATCCTTTGTTCCTCTTGATAATGAGTGTTTTGCCAGTCTAACAAGCTGAAGGCATATTGGGCATCGGAACGCTTTTTTGGGGTGTCCTCAGCTACCTCCTGTCTATTCTCATTTTTCGCACACCATAATGTCGCATCGAACTCTTCACGCAACAATAGTAAATTCCTTCAGACAAATTCAGGATGAGTGTTTCACGATTTGAATGGATCGTTTGCCGATACACAAGTTTTCCGGGAGTATCAAAGATTTCTATATCGTATTCCTGTATCTGTTCTGTGATGCCAGGTATTTCAATTGTCAGTAATCCGGTCGTGGGATTAGGATAAAGTTCAATTGGCGTCTTTGGGAGACTGGGAGTATGTGCTCCTGTCGTAAGGATACCATCTGCAATGGTCAGATCATCTACCCACCAGGTCTGATCTACCGGAGAGCCGACACCGATGTAAGGACCATAGAAGAGTTGGTTGAATTGCATATCCGGATGTGTGGCTGTCCTCATGAGAATACTGTCGGAAGAGATCAACAACTGTCCATCATACCAGTACCTGATTTTTCCATTTGGAATGCCCTCATCTTCTACGATGTCGTTTAATTCAAAATAGGCT
Organism: Saprospiraceae bacterium; assembly: GCA_035292505.1. Classification (GTDB taxonomy): domain Bacteria; phylum Bacteroidota; class Bacteroidia; order Chitinophagales; family Saprospiraceae; genus DATDQA01. The sequence goes on from DATDQA010000270.1 coordinate 26,762, forward strand.
TCAATAAAATGCCAGTCGTTCTTATAATATGTCCCCGGTGAATCTCTGAAGTACACCGAATCTGCATGCCAGCTTCGTGCACTATAGTATCCATGTGTACTTCCCGGACTCGCAAAACAATCCCTCTTGTCAAGATCGCCGATCAATCCATTGCACGCACACACTGAACGATCTTCTGTAAAAGGATAGGTATTGAAATCACCATTGCAACCCACAAAAGAATTGTTGTTCAACAGGATGCAATCAGGATCTACATTCTTACTGTCTTGTAATGCAAGGAGTGGCCTGCCCGCGTTCTGCTCGATGTACGTCGTCAGGTATGTATCGGCTGGACCCTGGTAGATCCAGTCTTTGTTCGTGAGAAAGCTCCATTCATGCGGATGATAGCCGACACCTGAACCCACATAGTTGCTGCTGTACTTCACCCAATAGCTGATGTAGACTTTATCCGTGGGAGCAAACAAATGCCTGCCTGCTCCCGAGGTTGTTGCTCCCTGCGCGAAATGCCCGGCATAGGAGTGCGTTCCATTTCTGTACTCAGCCGTGGTGCGCTGATCAGGAAATCCATCATACCAACCTTTTGCTTCAAAGTCGCCGGTTTCGAAATCTTCAAAGAGGAGGATGGATTGGGAGAAAGTGTATGGAAGAAGACAAACTGAAAGGAGAAGCGCGGAAATGACTGGGAATAATTTCATGCTTCAGTGTAGAGTGGTCTAAAATGTCATGGTTGCTTTAACTATCCGCAAAATGTTATTTCGTATACTTTTTAGGACTCACCCCGTCCGGCGCCAAAGGCTATGGCCGGCGGTGCCTGCCCCTCTCTTTTTAAGAAGAGAGGGATCAGTGGCACGAAATAACATTTTGCTCAGCCCTTCTTCTTAAAATTCGCTCCCGGTATCACTTTTCTTTTCGCATCCAGCATCACAAACTTACCATCTGTATAACGCACAAAATATTTCTGTTCACTCTCCTGTTTGTCGGAATTCAGGATATACACGGTGGCGTCCTCATCTTTTTCAAAACCCCGTTCTGTATTCAGGGCTCCTGTAGTCA
>DATDQA010000271.1:0-3201 GCA_035292505.1 Saprospiraceae bacterium
GAAAGGCAAACGTGATATTGTTGAGGTCAATAAAATCAAACGGGAAGGTGATGTCTTTGATCTTTGAATTAAAAAAACCAAAGGGCCACACATCCATACCCATTTTTTTGAGAAGCTCCGCATATCCCAAGACGACTTCCCGGTCTTTCGCATCCATTGCTTCGAAGAGAATACCAACCGATTTGATGGATGAAAAGTGATTCTCAGGCAGCATATTAAGATTCGTGCCATGATACCTGGCGAGCGCCCTGTTGTGCAAAAATGTCTTCAAACGTGAAATCACAGGCATAGATACAATCGATTGTAGAGATACAGCCGGCATTATTAACGGGCGGGAACCGAAGTTTCTTTGATTGTAAATCGGCCCATGTTGCTGTATTTCTGAATGCGCTCTGCGATGCGTTTCTCGGGTGGGATCTCTACGAGTGTAGCAAGCTCTCCTTTGATGTGTTTCTTTAGTGTCTTAGCCATCGTCTCGGGATCGGAATGTGCCCCTCCAAGTGGTTCTTTGACAATACCGTCGACGAGGCCAAACTCATACATGTGATCTGCAGTGAGTTTCAGCGCCTCAGCAGCCTGCTCTTTGAAATCCCAGCTTCTCCAGAGAATAGACGAGCAAGACTCTGGTGAAATCACGGAGTACCAGGTATTCTCCAGCATGAAGACGCGATCACCCACTCCGATGCCAATCGCACCACCGGATGCCCCTTCACCAATAATATAGCAGAGTGTAGGTACCTTAAGTTGTATCATCTCGATGAGGTTTCTGGCGATGGCTTCAGCTTGTCCGCGTTCCTCTGCTTCCACACCCGGATATGCGCCGGGTGTATCGATTAACGTAATCACGGGATATCCAAATTTCTCAGCCAGCTTCATCAATCGCAAGGCTTTCCGATATCCTTCAGGATTAGCCATACCGAAATTGCGGTACTGCCGCATCTTTGTATTGATGCCCTTCTGATGACCGATGATGACGACGGTATATCCATTGATATTTCCAATACCTCCGATGATTGCCTTGTCATCGCCATAATGACGGTCGCCACGCAATTCAATAAAACGTTTGCAAATCTGTTCGGTATAGAAGAGTGTATATGGGCGCTGTGGATGCCTGGAGAGTTGTACCCGCTGCCAGCCGGTGAGATTGCTATAGATCTCCTTGCGTTTGGCGCGGATCATCGCCTCGAGTTCCTTCACCTTGTCGTCGACATCGATGTCGCCGCTCTCGGCTACCTGCTTTATCTGTTCGAGTTGTTGATAGAGACTTTCAAGAGGTTGTTCGAATTCCAAAAAAACCATAAATGGCACGTTTTCAAGAGGTTACGGTGCTTCGGGAAAATGTTCATGGAATCGACAACGGGCCAAAAGTAGCTAAAAGGTTGATGGGTTGAATGGTTGATAAGTTTATAGGTTTATAGGTTTATGGGTTTATGAGTTTGTGGGTTAATAACATTGGCAACTGCACTTGAACTTGAACTTGCACTTGAGTTTGCGTCCCGATACTCGTCTTCGCAGGGCTTCGACTCGATCAGGATATCGCTTCGCTCCATTTGAATTTGAATTTGATTCCTCTCACATTCTCGCTTTCTCACCTTCTCACCTTCTCTTATAGCTTTCCCCATCTACCGGAACCTTCAAAAGATCACCCAGATTCCCATCTCGTTTATGATAGACATCAAGGCCGAAGACAATGTCCTTCGCTTTGAGTTTTGCAAATGTACCAAACACGCGATCCCATATCGAAAAAATATTACCATAGTTGGTATCAGTGAATGGTTGATGAAGATGGTGATGCACGCGATGCATGCCCGGGGTCACGATTACGAAGCTCAAATATCGTTCTACCCATGCAGGTAGCCTCAGGTTCGCATGATTGAATTGTGAAGAGAAAGCTGAAAGACTCTGGTATAACATTACCAGCCAGATCGGCGCGCCTGCTACGAGCACGGCCAGAGTTGTGAAGACTGCCCTGAACACACTTTCTCCCGGATGATGACGAAGGGCAGTAGTTGTATCCACATGCATGTCTGTATGATGTACTACATGGAATCTCCACATCCAATACACTTTGTGTTCAATCCAATGGATCAGGTAGGCTCCGATCAGATCCAGCAGCAGCAAACCAATAAGAATCTGTAGTGCAACGGGCATCGCGATCATCTGCAACAGACCAAATCCACTTTTCACACTCCAATCACTCGCAAGCACGATGACAGCAGCAAAGAGCAAATTCACGATGAGTGTAGTAACCGTAAAAAACACATTCACGCCCAGGTGTCGTGTTCTATTGTATTTCATCCGCAGGATCGGCACGGCGCCTTCGAGGATCCAAAAGAGCAATAACCCTCCAGCAAGAATTGCGGTGCGTTGCCAGGAAGGGATATCTTCAAAAAATGTGATGATAGATCCAATCATGATTTCAGTAATCAATGCACTGAAAGTAACAAAAAGGTACAGACATGCGATTTCGGATGTCGGAGGTCACACCATCTCGGATTTCGCCGTGCCCGACTGAACGTCGTTCTGGCGGGGATTTCGGAGGTCCAATCGGAGGAGACAGGAGACTGAGGACGGTAGACTGGATTCCTTCGCCTTAGCCTATGCCTTAGCCTTTCTTGCTTACCTTCGCCGCCTTCAAATCAATTACCCGCCAGTCATGAGCGATCTTTTCAAGAATCTTGTTTCGCACTGTAAGGAGTATGGCTTCATCTTCCCTTCCAGTGAAATCTACGACGGCCTGGGTGGTGTCTATGATTATGGCCCATATGGAGTAGAGCTCAAAAACAATATTAAGCAATACTGGTGGCGATCGATGGTACACAATCACGAGAATATCGTCGGTATTGATGCTGCAATTCTGATGCACCCGACCACCTGGAAAGCTTCCGGACATGTCGATTCGTTTAACGACCCTCTCGTCGATAACAAAGACTCTAAAAAACGGTACCGTGCTGATGTCCTGATCGAAGACCATCTTGCAAAGATCGAAACCAAGATTGCCAAAGAAGTGGAAAAGGCGGCGAAGCGCTTTGGAGATGCATTTGACGAACAGAAGTTTCGAACCGAGCATCCCCGTGTGCAAGATTACATCCAGGAAATTTCACGCATCAGCGACCGTCTGAATGCAGCGATGCGGGTGAATGACCTTGTTGCATTGAAAACATTGATTGATGAACTAGAAATCGTCGATCCGGATACCGG
>DATDQA010000272.1:0-13659 GCA_035292505.1 Saprospiraceae bacterium
CTCTATGCCCTCTGCTCTATGCCCTCTGCTCTATGCCCTCTGCTCTATGCCCTCTGCTCTATGCCCTCTGCTCTATGCCCTCTGCTCTATGCCCTCTGCTCTATGCCCTCTGCTACATTCACCTGGGCAACCTTTTTACTCCAAATGGGATCATGATTGAAAAGTGAAGTTTAAGTCTACTCCAAAAAGGCAAATGCAAAAAGATCCTCGCACAGAGACACTGAGATCACAGACGGTTTTTACCAATTTTCTCCGCGTTCTCTGTGTCTTTGTGTGAATGAAACTTTAAAGACTTTTCAGAGTAGCTCAAGTTTCGGTTTAAGGCCGTAGATTAAACTTTCAGATCGTCCCTTAGTCAGAGTAAAAAATTCAGCTCATGAGTTTTCCCGACATCCAATTTCTCACGCAGGAATTAGTTGATAAGCACACCTCTCACATAAAACAAGGAAAGTACTCTCCTAAGCCATTAGTGGCACAGAAGTCACCCATCTCGGGAAGCCTTGATCCATATACAGGCTCCTGGGATTATGCGCAGGCTTCGCACTTATTGCGAAGGACCATGAGTGGGTACACAAAAAGTCATGTGGATTGGGTGCTTGAAAACGGCATGCAAGCCACTATTGATACACTGCTTGCTGATACCCCGTCACCCGCACCACCGATCAACTACTATTTTCCCGATGACCCTTATTGTCCTATCGGTGAAACATGGATTGACAAACCTACCACCGAAGAAGTGCGGAATCATAGACTTCGCTCGCTCTATGGCTGGACGATGGGCATTTTGCTCGAAGAAGGGATGTCTATCCGGGAGCGCATGACGTTGTTCTGGCACAACCACTTCGTCACAGCGGATATCTTCCAGCCGTTGATCATGTATCAATACATCACCTTGCTACGCTCCTATGCAACCGGTAATTTCCGGGAACTTGCCAAAGCAGTGACCTTGAATCCCGCAATGCTTATTTATTTGAATGGGAATCAAAACACCAAAAATGCACCGAATGAGAATTATGCACGCGAGCTTCTTGAGCTCTTTACCATCGGCAAAGGAGAGCTTGCAGGTCCTGGAGACTACACGACCTTCACAGAAGATGATGTCCGGGAGATCGCGCGTGTACTGACCGGATGGCGTACCCGTTATGAATTCGAAACCGGTGAGATGCCTTATTCGTTCTTCAATAACAATCTTCACGATACTGAAGCGAAACAGCTCTCTCACAGATTTAACAACATCCTGATTCAAAATCATGGTGACCAGGAATACACAGATCTTATCGATATTATCTTCCAGCATCCGGAGGCATCCCGACACTTGTGCCGGAAACTCTACCGATGGTTTGTCTACTATGTCATCGATGACCAGATCGAATTGTCAATCATCGAACCGCTGGCACAAATCCTACGCGACAATGACTTTAATATCAAACCTGTTCTGGAGACCTTGCTGAGCAGCGAGCATTTCTATGATGTCAACAGTATTGGTTGTATTATCAAGAACCCGATCGAATTCCTGGTAGCTCATACAAAACAATTTGAAGTCAAAATGCCTGTGAATCTGTTGCAGCGCTATCAGGTATGGGTGGGCTTGTTTCGTACAACCGAACTTTTACAGATGGTGTATTACTCTCCACCGAGTGTTGCGGGATGGAAAGCGTTCTATCAGGAACCAACGTTCAACGAACTATGGATCAATGCCGTGACACTTGTGATTCGTCAATTGTATACGGATGTCATGGCTATGATTGGCTTCGAATCTGTGGGAGATAGTCGTTTTATCATTGATGCGCTTGCTTTTGCAGCAAAAATGGACAACGAGGAGAATCCCAATGCACTCATTCAGGGAGTTGCTTCTGTCTTGTATCCGGTTGCGTTGACACAAGACCAGATTGATGCGTTCAAAGAAGTCCTGATTCCAGGCTTACCTGATTTCGAATGGACAGTGGAATACCAGGCCTATCTGGCTGATCCTACAAATAATGATGTGCGCTTGCCTGTGGAAGCGAAGTTACGTGCATTGATACGTGCGATGCAGGCACGTCCTGAATATCATCTGGTGTAACAATTTTATTTAATTCCTGAATACAGATTTAATCTCAATATACAATGAAGCGCAGATCATTTTTACGTACAGGTTCGGCAGTATCGCTACCGGTATTCGTGAATGGCTTCAGCATGGGTTTCCTGCCTAAAAGCGCATTCTTCAACCTCATCGATGAAAACTCCGACCGCATTCTTGTGCTAGTACAACTCGATGGCGGTAATGATGGCCTCAACACGTTGATCCCACTCGATCAATACAGTGCGCTCAACGCCGCAAGGCAGGATATCCTGATTCCTGAAAGCGCAGTGCACAACCTGTATGATCATATCGGACTGCATCCATCGATGACAGGATTTAAAAATCTGTTTGATGAAGGCAAATTGCTGGCGATTCAGGGTGTCGCATATCCAGATCAAAACAGATCGCATTTCCGCTCAACGGATATCTGGCAAAGTGGCTCTGCTGCCGATGAATACCTGACAACCGGTTGGCTCGGAAGGTACTTTGACAGCAAGTATGGTGACTACCCTGAAGGTTATCCGAATGCTGATTATCCTGATCCTTTTGCTATCACGATCCGGGCGCAAGTCTCTGAAACGTGCCAGGGTCTGAGTGCAAACTATTCCATGGCGGTCACTGACCCGTTCACTGTGTATCCCGTAGATGAGACGACACTCAATGATCTTCCAGATACAAACTTCGGGCATGAGATGGCTTTTCTTATTGATGCTTTGCGTCAGACGAATGCCTATGCAGATACGATTGTTGGTGCTGCAAATAAAGGAGCGAATATGTCTGCTCTGTATAATGATGAAAGTAGTCTGGCCCAACAACTGAAGACGGTTGCATTGCTTATCAGCGGAGGACTCCAGACACGAGTATATGTTGTGCGCATCGGTGGTTTTGATACACACGCAAACCAGGTGCAGGCAACGTCGACACTCGTCGGAAATCATGCCGAACTACTCCAGGATCTTTCAGATGCCATATTTGCTTTTCAGGATGATCTTCAGAAGTTAGGACTTGAGAAACGTGTTCTGGGATTGACGTTTTCAGAATTTGGAAGACAAATCGCTGCAAATGACAGCCTCGGTACCGACCATGGTGATGCAGCTCCATTGTTTGTATTTGGTTCCTGTGTGCAGGGAGGTGTCATCGGTCAGAATCCGATCATCAATCAACAGCTCGAACCACAGGAGGGGGTAGCGATGCAACATGACTTCAGAGCAATCTATGCATCTGTCTTGAGAGAGTGGTTCGCAGTTTCAGAAATGGAATTAAATACTCTTCTTCCGGGCCAGTTTCCTGTATTGCACCTGACCACAATGTGCGATGTTTCTACGGGTATTGAAGATTTTCCATCGAAAACTCAACCGGGTATTTCACTTGTATATCCAAATCCACTTTCAGGATCTGGGAATGTACAATTCTACTCAGAGGGTGATTGGACCCGTATGAGTCTGTACGATCAACTGGGTAGGAAGGTCACAGTATTTGCAGAACGCTTTTTCGAGAAAGGGTATCACACAGTGCCTTTCGACATGCGACAACTACCGAAAGGAAGCTATGTCATCAGGATTGAGGCGAGGACGTGGCAGGAAGCGAGATCGGTGGTGAAGATGTGAGATAATAGGTTTAGGGTTGATAGGTTTAGCGGTTTAGGGGTTGAAACGAAGCCACTTACAAGCCACCCTTCGACTCACTGCGTTCGCTCAGGGCATGCTTAGAAGCCACCCTTGCGCCACCGCTAAAGCCTGACTGCCGTCAGGCAGGCTAAGTCGACACGCCATGAAGGGATGCTCCTTCATGGCACGCGGTCGACTCTCTCTACCAGGTAGAGATCGCTCAGGGCAAGCTTAGAAACCCTCCTTCGTTAAAGCTACGGCGGGCAAAACAACTTAGAAGCCACTTAGAAGCCACTTAGAAACAACTTAGAAGCTACTTAGAAAGAACTTAGAGCCGAACAAACTAACAATTATGCCTAGAATACTCTACGTAGAAGATGATGAGACTTTAAGCTTCATCACCAAGGATCACCTGGAACTAAAAGGGTATGAAGTACATCACTGCAATGACGGGATGCAGGCACTTGAGGAATTCAAAGGTGGAGAATTCGATATCTGCGTACTGGATGTCATGTTACCCAGGATGGATGGATTTGTACTTGCTACTGAGATTCGAAAGCGCGACAGAGATATCCCGATCTTGTTTCTCACCGCTAAGTCATTGAAGGATGACAGACTGGAAGGCCTCAGACTCGGCGGCGATGACTATATCACAAAGCCATTTAGCATCGAGGAATTGATATTGCGTATTGAGGTATTCCTCAAGAGAAGCAAGGTGCATAGTGAAGCACCTTCTCGCCAGTACGCAATCGGGAAGTACACTTTTGACTACAACAATCTCACGTTGTCCGAAGGAAGTGAAGTGAGTAATCTCACAGAACGCGAAGCGGATCTCCTGAAATACCTTACCGAAAATGCAAACCGCGTGATCAAACGCTCAGATATTCTTCTGAGTGTCTGGGGCGAGGATGATTACTTTTTGGGTCGCAGTCTCGATGTGTTTATCAGCCGCTTGCGGAAGTATCTGAAAGCCGATGACCGGATCAACATTGAGAATGTGCACGGCGTGGGATTTCGCTTTATTGTGCCGGATTGAATGATGCCTGCCCGAACACGAAGTGGGCGGTAATGGTTCGCCCTGTGGAGCTATTTCGAGAGGATGCCAAAGCAAAAAAGCCACCCCGGAGCGGAGCGGCTTCTTTGCTAAAAAAAAACAACAGGAGAAATCAAAATGCCAGGTTTTTCTCACTCCGTGATCCGAAGGGGACGAATTCGTTCACGATGACTTCGGTACGCAATGTTTTTTTGCCCTCCTTGCTTTCATAGCTGCGATGTGTGAGTTTACCCCGGATTCCAATGAAGCTTCCTTTGTGCAGGTACTTTTCCAGGTATTCTGCCTGATGTCCCCATGCGACGAGATTGTGCCATTGAGTGCGTTGTTGGAATTCTCCTTTGTCGTCTTTGAAGACGTCCGACGTAGCGATAGATACCTGCCCTACTTTGCGTCCACCGTTAAGCACGCGGATTTCAGGATCACGGCCGAGATTGCCGATGAGTTGGATTGAATTTCTGATTGATGACATTGTTAAAAAAATTGAATGATTATTAATAATTGATTGATTGAAGGCCAAGCTGACTAAGCAGCGGTTTGTTGAGTGTTCACACTTCCGGCTTTCTGCCAGGTGAATTCGCGGACCACGATTTCTGAGAAATATTGCGTCTTACCGTCCCGATCGAGATATGGACGGTTGACCAGTTTACCGTGTACGAACACAAAAGAGCCTTTCGTCAGACACATCTGCATGCGTTCCGCTGTATTGCCCCATGCCACAAGGTTGTGCCATTGCGTCTGTTTTTTAGTTGCGCCCTCCTTATCGCGGAAGTATTCGTTGGTGGCGATGGATACACGGGCCACGCTTTTGCCTGTGCTGAGCTTTGTGAGCTCTATCGCTGATCCGAGGTTGCCACCGAGGGTGACTGCGTTGTTCATTGTTTTCATGTGTAAAAATTAAGTACGTGATAAAAAAATTTGTTTCGCATTTCCTGCCACCGGCATTTGATCTCGAACCGACGACGATGCAAAGGTGAAGGGGTGGGGGGCCGTTAGTCGTATAAAAAACACTTACTGACGTTTATATGTGTTTGTAAGCGTTTGTATGAGCTTTTTTTTGGGTATAAATAATTGAAAATGAGCAGATCATGTTTTAATCACTGTTTGCTTTAAGACTGCCCGTTCCGGCACCCAGTACATATTTGGATAGGAATTTTCGAGGTCAAAAGGTCAAAATTTCCACTCACCAGGGAGGATGGGTTACTCCAAAAGTCTTGTTGGCTATTCAATGAATCAATCAATGAATTTTCATTCAATCATCCATTAGTCCATCATCACTTATCTTGCTTGCATGGAGCCATTCTTTACAAACGACGCCATCGTACTCGGTATCCTGATGGTGGTACTCGCAGGCATCTTCGTCACGTCAGGGAGCGCCCATCCTTTCTGGAAGAAATTTTACAGGTATGTACCGGCATTGCTGCTCTGCTATTTCATTCCTGCATTGCTCAACTGGCCGTTGAACCTGATCTCGGGGGACCATACGCAATTATATCATGTCTCTTCACGATACCTGCTTCCTGCATGTTTGATCCTTCTTTGTCTAAGTATCGATTTCAAAGGTATCGTTGGACTTGGGCCAAAAGCACTTGTCATGTTTCTGGCGGGGACAACAGGAGTAATCATCGGTGGCCCTATTGCCCTCTTGACTACAGCATGGCTATTTCCAAATATCATCGAAGCCGCCCCAGCGGATATCTGGAAAGGTTTTAGTACGATTGCTGGAAGCTGGATCGGTGGTGGTCCAAATCAGACAGCGATCAAAGAGATCTTCCAGGTCAATGATAACCTGTTCGGTACGATGATCGTGGTGGATGTGGTTGTGGCAAATATCTGGATGGGTTTTTTATTGTATGGCGCAAATATTTCAAATCGCCTGGATCGCTATTTCAAAGCGGATAATAGTGCAATAGAAAATTTAAAGGAAAAAATAACTGCCTACCGCACAAAGATTGAGCGTATGCCGACGACGACGACCACATTTGTCCTGATGGCCGTCGCTTTTGGAGGGACAGCCATGAGTCACTGGGGTGCGGATGTTCTTGTACCTTTTATGAGCAAGTTCAAAGAAAGCCTGGAAGCAGTGCGCATGCACACCTTGATGTCGGACTTTTTCTGGTTGATTGTCTTCGCCACTACTCTTGGAATTGCCTTGTCGTTCACGCGGGCGAAATCACTGGAAGGAGTCGGGGCGTCACGATGGGGTTCTGTTTTCATATATATCCTGGTCGCCACCATAGGAATGAAGATGAATCTCAGCGAGGTCTTTAAGAACCTGGGTCTTTTCGCAGTCGGAGCGATCTGGATGCTGATTCATGTCATTGTCTTGTTTGTGGTTGGCAAGCTGATCAAGGCGCCTTTCTTTTATTTCGCAGTGGGTAGCCAGGCGAATATCGGAGGGGCTGCATCAGCACCTGTAGTGGCATCTGCTTTCAGTCCTTCACTGGCTCCGGTTGGTGTACTTCTCGCTGTATTAGGCTATGCATTAGGCACTTATGGAGCACTGATCTGTGCATATCTGATGCAATTTGTATCCCGATAGGACATAAATGATTGATGGGTGATGATTGATGGGTGATGGGTGATGGGTGATGATTGATGATTGATGGGTGATGGATGATGGGTGATGGGTGATGGCAGGACTGTGGGGCTGTGGACTGAAGACTGCAGACTGAAGACTGGTTTTCCTTCGCCTCCGCCTCCGCCTTCAGCCTTCTTACCAAGTTCCTGCTAAAAATATCGTACTTTCGCACACCCTTTGGTTGGGGTATTCCCAAATAGAAACTCTTGAAATAGACGGATTTATGAATAAGAAGCGCATCCTCTTTGTCACGCAGGAGATGAACCCATATACAAACCTGACAGAAGTCTCCAAAGTACTCCGAAAGCTTCCACAGTACACGCAGGACAGTGGGATGGAAATTCGGGTTTTGATGCCCAGATTTGGCGTCATCAATGAACGTCGCCATCGGCTGCATGAGGTTGTACGCCTTTCCGGCATGAATATCATCGTGGATGACGACGACTATCCATTGATCATAAAGGTGGCGAGTCTGCCTGGTGCGCGGCTTCAGGTGTATTTTCTGGACAATGAGGAATTCTTCAAGCGTAAATACATGTTTGAGGATGCTGACGGCAAGCCTTTTGATGACAACCAGGACAGAATGGTTTTCTTCTGTAAAGGAGTGATTGAAACGGTGAAGAAGTTTGGATGGCCTCCGGATATCATTCACTGTCATGGCTGGATGACAAGCCTGATTCCTTTCTATATTAAAACTGTCTATAAAGACGAACCCTTGTTCAAGAAAACCAAAGTTGTTTACTCTGTCTATAACAATTCACTGGAGGACACGTTTGATAAGAGATTTTTACAGAAGGCTTCTATCAATAATCTCGAACCGGCAGATCTGAACTCGTATGTCAATGGACGAACCGGGATCAAATTGCATAAAGGGGCCCTGGAATATGCAGATGCCATCGTCAAAGGAAGTAGCAAATATGAACGCACCCTCCAGAAGGAAATTACCGGTGCGCACAAACCAACCCTTGAATTTCAGGATGAAGAAACATATCTCCCTGCATATATCGGCTTCTATAAGGAGTTGCTTAAGTAATCGTGAAACACTTTTCTCTCAGATGATGCAATACGTGCAGAGCACATCCAGCTGGGTGCTCCTTGTAGGAGGTATTCTGTTTGCCGGAGCTTTGGCATGTACGAGGCCCGAATTGATTGGTGCAGACTTGCTTGAAGATGAAGCTGCACTGGTAGGATTCACAGATACCATTGCCTTGCATTGTAGTCATCATTTGGAAGATGCCGTGCTGACATACTCCGGGGAGAACGGGCGCCAGACATCGCGCAGTCTTGTGGGACATCTGAATGATCCCTTCTTCGGTAAGTCGGAGGCATCTTTCTATACAGAGATATTCTTGCTCACCGGGAGTTCAGCGTTCCTGGGTACTACGATCGATTCGGTAGTACTCTCCCTTCGTTATGATACTTTAGGCGTCTCCGGGGATCTTACACAGCAGGCGTTATTGGGCGTTTATTTGCTGGCGGAAGAACTTGATCCCGATGTGGACATTCTCTCTGACTACGAACCCATGATTGAACCGGAACCTGTGGCATTGAAATGGATATACCCGCAACCTTATGACTCCTTGTACATCCAATCGAGGGGTGATAGTCTGCGCGTACCACCCATGGTGCGCATGCAATTGTCACCACAGTTTATTGCGTACATGATGCAACAGGATTCATCGACGTTTGAATCCGCAGATAGCTTCAGGACATGGATAAAAGGTCTGCATGCGCGCATGACCCAGGCGGATAATACCATGCTTGGTTTTGACCTGAACAGCGCTTACAGTGAGCTGACTGTGTATTATCAGAATGAGATAGATACGTTTAGCTCTGAAGTGAGTTTTGCATTTACGTTACAGGGATCAGGTGTGCAACATACGCGCTTTTCCCATGATTACACGGGGTCGGAAGTACAAAAGTTTATCGATGATGCAGGACTCGCCGACAGCCTGCTTTTTGTGCAGGGCATGTCCGGAATAAATCTGGCGGTGTCTCTTCCCGGGCTTCCGAATATTGATGATATTTTAATCAATAAGGCAGAGCTCGAATTCTATGTCGCAGAATTGCCCGGAAACAACCTAAACTGGTATGCACCAATTCCTCAGCTCATCAATGCAGTAGAAAATGAGGAGGGCAATCTGGATTTCTCAGAGGATGTAAACATTGTCCTGGGTCTGTTCAGAGTATTGGATCCATTCGGAGGTGAGCTGATGGAGTCGGATTCTTCCGGTACCTCTCCAAAGAAATATCTGATGAATGTGACTGCATCACTGCAGGATATCTATAAAGGTCGCACCGACAATTTATTTTATATCATTCCTTTTCTTAAACCCAATGTGCCGAACAGGGTTATCTTATATGGGCCAGCGCATCCGACATATCCTGCCAGATTGCGACTTACCTATACAGTTGTCCAGTAGATTCACTCGAGCAAAAAGTCACCAGGAACCATGTGTGGAATTGTCGCATATCTCGGAAAAAAGCAAGCATATCCGATTTTGTTGGAAGGCTTACGGCGTCTCGAATACCGTGGATATGATAGCGCAGGCGTTGCATTACTGAATGGAGAATTGATCAGCTATAAGAAGAAAGGCAAGGTCAATGAACTCGCTGACCTTGTTGTCGGGCAGGAAACAACAGCCACTTCAGGAATTGGCCATACGAGATGGGCGACACACGGCGAACCCAATGATGTGAATGCACATCCGCACATGTCAGGCTCGGGGCGTATTGCTCTTGTACACAATGGTATTATCGAGAATCACGCAGTGATCAAGAAAGCTCTTGCACATCACGGACACAAATTCGTCAGCGATACAGATACGGAAGTACTTGTACACCTGATCGAAGAGTATAAATATCACGACGGACTATCGATAGAAGATGCGGTCTTAAAAGCGATGAACAGGATCATTGGCGCATACGCGATTGTCGTGATCGATGCTGATGAACCCGACAAATTGGTCGCTGCCAGGAAACAAAGTCCGCTAGTCATTGGTATCGGGGAGGATGAATTCCTGATCGCTTCAGATGCTTCGCCGATTGTGAAGTACACCAAGAAAGTCGTTTATCTAAAGGATGATGAGATCGGGGTTGTGTCTGCTAAAGATGGTCTTATCATCAAGAATATCAGCAATACGATCCTTGAACCGGATGTGGAAGAAATCGATCTGGAAATTGAGGAACTTGAGAAGGGAGGCTACAAATTTTTCATGCATAAGGAAATCCATCAGCAACCAGACACGGTCTCCGACTGTATGCGGGGTCGTGTCGATGCAGCAGGTGGTTGGGTACGCCTCGGAGGTATGGAACAATACATGAAGCGTATTGCAAATGCACAAAGGATCATCATCGCAGGCTGCGGTACAAGCTGGCATGCGGGTCTGATCGGTGAATACCTGATCGAAGAACTCGCGCGTATCCCTGTAGAAGTAGAGTATGCTTCGGAGTTGCGTTACCGAAACCCTGTCATCACCGACTCAGACGTTGTCATCGCGATATCGCAATCCGGTGAGACGATAGATACGCTGGCTGCGATACAACATGTAAAAGAAAAAGGGGCATTGATCTATGGTATCGTCAATGTCGTTGGGTCTTCTATTGCGCGTGCCACAGATGCAGGATCGTATATCCATGCCGGACCTGAGATAGGGGTAGCTTCCACCAAAGCATTTACTTCACAGGTCACATTACTTGCATTGATGGCACTGCAGCTTGGCTTTGAGAATGGATCATTATCCCAGTCACGGTACAGGACGTTGGTGAGTGAATTGCGGACAATTCCAGACAAAATCAGGAAGGTCTTAAAAGCTGAACATGAGATTGAATATATCGCCGAAGAAATTCGCACGGCGAATAATGCGCTTTATCTAGGACGCGGATACAATTTCCCGGTCGCACTCGAAGGCGCACTGAAGCTGAAAGAAATCTCCTATATTCATGCAGAAGGATATCCCGCGGCAGAAATGAAGCATGGTCCGATCGCACTGATTGATGAAAATATGCCTGTCGTGGTGATTGCGACAAATCAGAGTGCGTACGACAAAATCCTGAACAACGTCCAGGAAGTCAAAGCCCGGAATGGAAAAGTGATCGCAATCGTCACCGAAGATGATTGGCAGATTTCTGAACTCGCAGATTATACAGTGAAAATCCCGGTGACGGAAGAACCTTTTACGCCATTGTTGTCTGTGATACCTTTACAATTACTTTCATATCATATCGCTGTGATGCGTGGATGCAATGTGGATCAGCCGCGTAACCTTGCTAAATCAGTGACCGTAGAATAGCACCTGAATCTATTTATTAAAAAACTAATTCCAACCAAAATGAACTTGGAATACAATTCCCTCCGCGAACCCCTCATCATTCCTGAATATGGCCGCCATGTGCAGAAGCTTGTGGAATATGCCATCACGATCAAGGACGATGAACAACGTCAGATCTTTGTGGACATGATCATCAATATGATGTACCAGATTCTGCCATCGGCCAGGCCGAGTAAGGAAGTCGCAGAACGCCTCTGGAATCATATCATGCGTATCGCAGATTATAAACTCGAGGTGGCGCCACCAGAGGATATCGTGATTGTGACAAAGGAGAAAAGACAAAAAGCGCATCAGCTCAAGTATCCGAAAACCGATCCGAAATACAAGCACTATGGCTATCATGTTCAGCAGTTGATTGAAAAAGCCAGTACGCTTGATGATCCTGAGAAACGGGAAGCGTTTGCCAATGCCATAGGTTCTTATATGAAAATGGCGGCACGTACCTGGAGTCATGAGCAAAATGTGAATGATGAAATCATCAAGAATGATCTACGCGTGATATCCAATAAGCGTCTGGACCTGAGTGATGATGCAAGTTTGGATTACCTGGGAAATATCCAGCATGTGCAGCATCGGAAGAAACAGCATAAGGCCCTTTCTCCGTCACAGCAGCACGCAGGAAAGAACAAAAACCGGAAGCGGAATCACAAAAGAAAGTATACAAATTAGGATTTTTCTTAATACTTTAGAGCCTGATGAGCAACACACTATTATCAGGCAAGGGTACTTACCCGAAAATCAGTGGGCCAATGGCATCCGAATCTTTCAGGGTACGTGGCGGTGCGAAGATGCATGGCAACATCGAGCCTCAGGGCGCCAAGAATGAAGCCCTTCAGGTGATTTGTGCAGTTCTGCTTTCAAACGAGCCTGTGACCCTCCACAACGTCCCGGATATCGACGATGTACGTCACCTTATCGATCTCCTCTCAACATTGGGAGTAGATGTGGCGCAGTTGGCGCCGCATAGTTTCAGATTTCAGGCAAAGGATGTTGACCTTGCAGCGCTCTCGGGTACAGAATTCCAGAATCGCGCACGAAAGATCAGAGGCTCTGTCATGCTCGTGGCACCATTGCTCACAAGGTTTGGCAAAGCGTACATCCCAAAACCCGGAGGAGACAAAATCGGCAGGCGCAGACTTGATACACACTTCATCGCACTGGAAGATCTCGGAGCCACGTTCAACCATGAGACAGACTCGGGGATGTTCAGGGTAGAAAGTCCGCGATTACGGGGCAAGTATATTCACATGGATGAGATCTCCGTAACTGGTACGGCCAACATTGTGATGGCTGCAGTTCTGGCGCAAGGAAAAACCACGATTTATAATGCAGCCTGCGAACCTTATATCCAACAACTTTGCGCGATGCTCAATGCCATGGGTGCGAAGATCAATGGTTGTGGATCCAATCTCCTGACCATTGAGGGGGTAGAGGTACTGCATGGAATAGATCATACCATCCTGCCCGATATGATCGAGATTGGTTCATTTATCGGCCTCGCTGCGATGACACAGTCCGAATTGCGAATTACGAATTGCCGCGTGGATATGCTAGGCATGATCCCACGCACGTTTGAACGCATGGGCATCGGTTTATTTATCGATGGCGACGACATCGTCGTTCCGGCACAGGAGCGCTATGAGATCCAGACCTTTATCGATGGCTCTATCATGACCATCTACGATGCGCCATGGCCGGGATTCACGCCAGACCTTCTGAGTGTGGTCCTTGTGACTGCTACTCAGGCAAGGGGAAGCGTGCTCATCCATCAGAAGATGTTTGAAAGCAGGCTTTTCTTTGTTGACAAACTGATTGACATGGGTGCGCAGATCATTCTCTGTGATCCCCACCGCGCGACGGTCATCGGACTTGATCGTCGTCAGGCCCTTAGAGGTATCGAGATGTCCTCACCTGATATTCGTGCAGGTGTAGCGCTTCTCATCGCTGCGCTTTCTGCAGAGGGCACCAGTATGATTCACAATATCAATCAGATCGATCGGGGTTATCAGAGGATTGATGAGCGGCTG
>DATDQA010000273.1:0-2922 GCA_035292505.1 Saprospiraceae bacterium
TTTTCATCTCATACTGCAGTCTATGGGCGATCAACAGGCTGAGCACGGCAAAGGCTGTAAATGCGAAGAACCCTATTCGCAGACAGGACATGTTGGTGGTCAGAATGTCAATATTTGGTGTGATGTTCTCTACTTGTGTTAATTGTTCTGTGATGATTCCCGAAAAACCGATAAAGGCCATAAAAATTGCAATGACCATCACATCCGCCATTGACCATTTACCTGTTTTGAAGACCGTAAATTGGATCAGCCTGTTTGATCTCCGATGCGGAAAATAGAAGTACAACATCGTCGCAATGAGCTTTGATAATGGAAACAGTACACTAAACGTAAAAATCAACACGCCGACAGCCAGTAAATCAAATGATCCCTGTGTCAACAATAGTCGAACTACCTCCAGAATACTCTTGCTTCTATAGTATAGAACCTGGTCTTGAAAGTTTACGGGTTCTCCAAATAACGTGAAACTCATCGCAGAGATACGTGCGTCGAGTTCTATCATCGGCAATAAAAGACCAGTCAGAAGGAGAAAAAGGCTGACGAGCGTAAGAATCAAATATTCGGTTTTAGACAATCCTTTTATAAACAGAGTATAGAGCATTGCTAATGCGGCCAGAACGAGCAAAGAAATGGTATAAGGCCGTCGCTCATGGTCCAGGGAATCAAGCTTCTCATTGAGTCCGCATATGGCATCGGCCCGATCCATAAAATCGTAGTGAGAAATGATATAGTCATGCATTGAATAATCAATACTCGCAGAGGTTCTATCCACATATTTCGTGATCAGATATCTCCGGAGGGTTGCTTTATTTTCCGGATCATTCATAAAATCGAGAATCTGTTCAGTGAGTTCTGGTATGTCTTCCTTGATCTGTTCAAATGCCCCCATCATGGACACGAGACCTCCTTCAATGAATCCCAGGAGCTGTTGCGATTTTTTTTCACGATACCTTACTTCAAAGTCGCTCACCAGCTTATTCAATAACTCTGAAACCTTCCTCCGCATCTCTTCTTTACTTGCATCTTCAAGTTTAAATTCATCGAGCTTTTTGGTGACAATGCCTGCAAGAATAAGCTTCCATTCATCTACACTAAACAGGCCATACTTGATTTTGGAAAGCTCGATTAAGTCCTCCTTCATCATACGGCGTTCTCTTTCGTCCCGATATACATGAAATGACAAAAAGCCTATAGAGCACAGCAACAGGATGACTGTTATCAAACGCGGGTACTTCATATTTTTATGACTTAGTCTTTACCGGGCACCATGAAACTGCTCTTGTTTTTGACTCCTTGTGCAATTTACACCTTCAACTCAATGAAATATACGAAACGAACCTGGATTGAAATGCCATGATGAGAGTTATCCTCCCTTTGTCTCCGGAGAAGCGATTCTGTAAGTATACAAAGATTGAGATATTGGATCTGTTTGCGCACGACCGGAAAGTCTGGTTGAAGTCAGACTCACTCTCCAAATGTATCAGGAAGGCGTCCTATTCTCAATGCGGCAAATTGAAGATCGGGGAAATTGAAAGCAGGTTAAGTGAATTGATATGGGATCAATCCTTATCCCCGGCATTCAGACTGATCATCGCGAGGACGGGTAAATGATCAGAGATCCATCGATTGTCCACTGTCTTTTCCTCAAGATGTGCATAGCTAAGGACTTGCAGATATTTGATAAAGACATAGTCGATCCTTCTGTCAGGAGTAATATCCGTCCGGAAGCTGTTGAATGTACCCTTCGGTCCGGTAAGTGGCAATGCGGAAACGCCGAGGGCATCAGGCATTTTCTGCAAAATGATTTGCATAGATTCTTCTTCCGGTGTCGCATTGAAGTCCCCCATGAGGACCACCGGAAATCTATAGTCATCAGTCAAGTGATCGATCTGGTCCAGGATGAGTTGTGCAGAATTCTTTCGCGCAACTTTGCCCAGATGGTCAAAGTGTGTGTTGAATACCCAAAGTCGCTCTCGTGTCGCTTTATGCATGAACAAACCAAAGGTACAGATGCGTGTGTACGCTGCATCCCAACCGATTGAGACGGTGTCCGGTGTTTCTGAAAGCCAGAACGTACCGCTCTTTATGCATTCAAATTGGGACGTGTTGTAAAAAATGGCTGAGAATTCTCCCCTGGTACGGCCATCATCTCTGCCGACACCGATATACTTGTACTCTGCAAGGCTACTGTCGATGAATGTCACCTGATGTGCAAGACCTTCCTGGATGCCAAGAAATGCCGGCTTGTAATCACTGATCATCCCGATCATCGCATCGCGCCTGTATTGCCAGTTGTTCTCCAGGTCGTGTGGTTCGTCGTACCTGATGTTGAAAGTCATCAAAGCGATGTTCTGACAGGATACCGATAGAGTCCAGATCAGGAATGATGAAGTGAAAAGAGTTTTGAAGGTCATTTGATGGTCAGATATCCGTGAGAAGTATATAGCGCTATTTAATCAACATACTTGAGTCTACTCCGAAAAGTCCTTCGCTACCCCCTGACCGCTGCCCACGTAACGCATTGAAATACAATGAGCGCTGACTTCCCCTTTAGGGGAACGAGGGGTGCGAGAGGGCAAAAAGTTATTTTCGGAGTAGACTCATACTTCTGCTTTGGTTTTCAACGCTTTGGTCATCATGTAAATGCTGAATGTGATGTCCTTGATCTCCCTGCTTTGTATTTTGATCACTCCAAACCCGCGTTTTTCGAAGAATGGTCGCGCAGTAATACTCACGTCTGCCGACAACGCCTTTTTATCATTCCGTTCGGCAAACTCTTCCAGATTCCCGAGCAGGGCCGTTCCGATACCTTTTCCCTGGTGCTCATGATGCACATACATCAAATCGACATAACCTTCGTCAGTCATCGAAGCAAAACCTACCATCATTTGTTCTTTCTCTGCAATAAGGAAGTACTGTTCT
>DATDQA010000274.1:0-5425 GCA_035292505.1 Saprospiraceae bacterium
ACAGTCTCAATGGAAATGGAAAAGATGATTCACAATTCGCCAATGATGCGAACCTGGATGCTTCTGCGACAACCGTCATGAATCGTCATGGCTGGGGCTCCAATGCACTGAGTGGTTATGCGACTGCTGACAATTCAGTGGCGTTGCAATCCGATAATACAACGATCAGTTTCTGGGTGAATCCAAATTCCTTCCCAGGAAGCGGCGAAGTATACATCCTGTCGAATGGTGGCTGGCAGGAACGTTGGAAGATCTCGTTGCCTAATCATGGCAAACCGGTGTTCACGACGCATTCCGGAGGTGCTTGTTGCAGCGATATGGATTCAGGCACGCCCCTGGAGATTGGTATCTGGACACATGTCGTCATGACACATGATGGTGTGAATGACGTCATCTATTTTAATGGTGTACAAGTGAATACAAAAGCGGTTGCCGGTGCACTCGACAAAACAAAGTACCCACTTGGTATTGGTTGGGATCCAATTGACAAAGGCGGATTTTTCGATGGCTCGCTTGACGATGTACAGATATACAACCGCGCCCTCACTGATAACGAAGTTCTTGGATTGTATAATGATCAGAATGCGACTCCGGTGGTTCCAGGCAGCCTGGTGGCCGACTATCGATTCAGTGGAAATGGAGATGATGCAACGGATTACAACAACCATGCGCGTGCAATGGGAGCACAGCTTTCCGCTGACAGGTTTAGCAGAGTCAATCAGGCATACGCCTTCAATGGCGTAAACCAATCACTGGTCGCTGACAATTCGCCCCAGTTGAATTCTTCCTTTACAACGATCAGTTTTTGGGTAAACCCCACCTCCTTCCCCGGAAGTGGTGAGGTCTATATCCTGTCGAATGGAGGCTGGCAGGAACGCTGGAAAATCTCCTTGCCCAATCACGGCAAACCAGTGTTTACCACGCATTCCGGTGGCGCGTGTTGCAGCGATCTGGACTCCGGCGTGCCACTGACACTTGGCGCGTGGACACATGTTGCCATGGTACACGATGGTACACAAGACATTATTTATTTCAACGGAGCAAGAGTGAATGAGAAAAATGCTGCCGGTATGCTCGACCCGACAACACATCCTCTTGGGATCGGATTCGATCCTATTGACAACAATTACTTTTTCCATGGCTCGCTCGATGAAGTGCAGGTTTATAATGTTGCCCTTACCGATGGGGAAATCGCTGCTCTCTACGCCGCACAGAACGAGCCGCCTGTGGATCCAGATACAGAAGCACCCTGCGCACCACTTAATCTAACGGCTGAGGTAACCTTTACCAATGTACAGCTTTCATGGTTTCCGGCGACGGACAATGTGGGTGTTGTAGCATACAATGTCTATCAGGATGGTGTGCTGATTGCGACGACTACTAATTTGGATTTGTATGTCTCCGGTCTTGCGCAATTGACTGAATTTGTATTTGGTGTTTCCGCAGTCGACGCAGCCGGTTATGAATCACTTATCACGACTCTGAAAGTCACTTCCGGTCAGGACCAAACACCAGACGTGACACCACCGACTGTTCCCGGAAACCTTTCAGGGACAGCAGGCTCCAACTCTGTCCTATTGACCTGGGATGCTTCCACGGATGACAGAGAGGTGGCTGGTTATGTGATCCTTCTGGATGGAATTGTCTATGATAGTGTTTCTGCTTCGACCTTTTCGCTTTTTGTCGGAGGTTTAGAGTCCCAGACGCTTTATACTTTCGAGGTGTATGCATTTGATCTCGCAGGCAATAATTCCGGACTCGCTGAAGTCACACTCAGCACGACTGAACCTATTGACACAGGTGAGGAAGGCCTGGTAGCGCATTACCCGTTTGACGGTGATGCCAACGATGCCACGCCGTATCTCAATCATGGTGTCATCGGTGGAAATCCGGTGTTTGAAGTTCCAGGCCATCAGCATGGAGGAAGTCACAATATCAAATTCGATGGCGATGCGGACTCTGTTTTAGTTGCGAATGCCGTGCAGTTGATCTCTGATTATGCAACGGTTTCATTCTGGATTCGTGTTGACGATCAGAATCTGCAGGATGCAGAAGCATATGTCCTTGACTTCGGTCATTGGGATCAACGCTGGAAAGTATCGCTGCCACAACACCTGAAGATCGTATGGACTACCAACAGTAAAAATGCACTCTTTCCAAATTTCATCTCCGATATGGACAGCGGCGATGGCAATGAAATGGTGAAAAATTTCTGGTGGTATGTCACGATGGTCCATGATGGTGTAGATGATATCATCTATGTCGACGGCGAAGAAGTAAACAGGAAACCAGCCGAAGGCACACTCAACAGCACTGGACGACCATTTGGAATGGGTAACAACCCTGTAGATGGAGGCCAGTATTTTATCGGAGCACTCGACGAAGTGAAGCTGTACAACAAAGCACTGACTGGCGAGGAGATAACGAAACTCTTTGAAACAGGCACTACAGGTCTTCAATTTCTGAATCCTGAACTAACGGGCTATATCGATCTTCTGTATCCCAATCCTGGTGTAGACGAGATGGTAGTCTTACACCGCTTTATTGGATCACAGGATGTCATGATCCGGATCTTTGATCAGATGGGCAGACAGGTTGATGGTTACCGCTTTGACAAAGAAGCAGTAGCCACAGGCAGAATGGATCTGAAGCTGGGCAATTACGCTGCTGGAAATTATGCACTGAATTTCATTTATGGAGGAAAGAACCTTGGTTCGATTCCATTCGTGAAGTTGTAGGCATGACGTATAGAAACAGGCAGGTTAACTTAGGAAGACAGAAGTTGATCTGCCTGTTTTATTTTAGGCCGAATGGCGGAACCACCTTCGTTGAAACTTCGGTGGTCGAAGAGGGCAGAATGGTAGAAGGGAGATCTTACACGAGCTTGCACCAAGCCACTTAAAGGCAACTTACAAGCTACTTACAAGCCACTTAGCAGCACTTTAGAAACAACTTAGCAATGTCAGACCTTGCTCTCCGCTTCCCCGAAAACCCCATCCTGACTCCTGCAGACATCACTCCTAGTCAACCGGATATGAAAGTCGAATGTGTGCTTAATCCGGGCGCATTTACTTTCGACAATAAAACATGGCTGCTGCTTCGTGTAGCCGAGAGACCGGAACAAAAACCAGGTAAAGTCTCCTTCCCTATTCTGAATGAAAAGGATGAATTTGAGATCCTGGAATTTAGTGCAGATGATCCTGAATTGAATACCTCAGATCCGCGCATGGTCGTCTACAAAGGTGTCACCTATCTCTCTACAGTTTCACATCTCCGCCTCCTCTGCAGTGAAGACAAAGTCCATTTTCATGAACCCGATTCTTATCCGACCAGGATTTTCGGGAAAGGAAGTCTTGAGAGCTTTGGTATCGAAGATTGCAGAGTTGTGGAAATCAATAAGAGATTTTATCTCACCTACACTGAAGTATCAGAAAATGGCGTGGGCGTGGGACTCATGCATACCGATGATTGGCAAACAATGCATCGGGAAGGAATGATACTTCCACCTCACAATAAAGACTGTGCACTGTTTCCTGAAAAAGTCCACGGTAAATATTATTGTCTGCACAGGCCATCGGGAATAGATATCGGCGGTAATTTTATCTGGATCGCTTCATCAACGGATTTAAAGCATTGGGGCGATCATCGGTGCATACTCAATACGCGGCCAGGCTCATGGGATAGTGCGCGCATTGGCGCAGGCGCATCTCCGATCAAAACAAAGGAAGGCTGGCTTGAAATCTATCACGGTGCTAATGCTCACCATCGCTACTGCCTCGGAGCAATACTCATGGATCCAGATGACCCTGTAAAAATCATTGCCAGATCTAAAGAACCCATCATGGAGCCTCGCATGAAATATGAGCAGGAGGGCTTCTTTGGACATGTCGTATTTACCAATGGACATATTATCGAAGGCGATACCATTACCATGTATTATGGAGCTTCGGATACGGTAATCTGCGGAGCCACATTGTCCATCAAAGAAATATTGGCATCATTAGATGACCATCGTCCATCACCGAACATTTGAAAAATTATGCTTGCCAGACTGATCACTGAACTGAAGTTCTTTAAGAGCCATCCTCTCGGGATGCGGATGCTCTTACTCACCAATCTCATCTATGCCCTGGTGATGCCTATTATCGAATTATTCGTGGGTGCCTACATCATGCGCAATTCGTCGGACATCAGCCTGGTTGTGATTTTTCAGTTGGCAGTGTATACGGGTATTCCCCTGACGTTTATGATAAATGGTTTTTTGCTCAATCACTTTCCTATTTCACGACTCTATTCACTGGGCATGCTGTTGAGCGGTGTGTCCATGTTTGCCATGATGTCGCTGGATCAGTTAGACACATTGGGCGTGTTTATCGCCGGGCTCATTATGGGATTGTCTTATGGTTTTTTCTGGGCAAACCGTGATTTTCTTGCGCTGTCCACGACACACGACGCAAACCGGAACTATTACTATGGCGTTGAGACCTTTTTCTATACCATGACCGGTATCATCGTGCCGCTCGCCGCAGGAGCCTTCATCGCTACCACCGATAAAAACAATTGGTTTAGTGGTAATGTAAACGTGGCTTATCATGTATTGACGGTCATTGTGTTCATCTTATCGGTTTTTGCTTCGCTATTGGTGCATCGGGGGAAATTTCAAAATCCTAAAAGAGCGCCGTTCCTGTTTATCAAATTCGACCGTCTTTGGAATAAAATGCTGGGATTGGCGTCACTCAAAGGCGTAGCACAGGGTTACATCGTGACCGCACCGACGATGTTGGTGATGAGCCTGGTTGGTAAGGAAGGTGAGTTGGGCTTGATACAAGGTATCGCTGCCCTCCTGTCGGCGATATTGCTCTACGTGTTGGGCAGATTGACCGGACCTAAACATCGCCTGTTGATTTATGGTATCGGGTGTTCACTATTCGTGGCGGGAGCCTTGTTTAATGCCGGGTTGTATTCAGCGTTCGGTGTCATCCTTTTCATGCTATGTTTATTGTTTGCACGTCCGCTTCTCGATATTGCCTATTTCCCAATTCAGCTGAAAGTGATAGATGTGGTGGCCGAAAAAGAAAACCGCAACCAGTTCTCTTATATTTTCAACCACGAGTTGGGTCTATATGTCGGTCGCCTGTTCGGCTGCGGGCTGTTCATCTTATTGGCACGTTATGTAAGCGAATATGTTGCGTTGCGGTACGCACTTCTGGTGATTGCCCTTGTACATTTTATGGGCTTTTTTATGATGAAAAACATTGTGCGGGATTTTGGGAGAGTATTGAAAAGCGTGGTGAGAGGCGAATCCTAAACATAGCATGTCGGACAGCCGTCATTTCATCGGGGCAGGCTCCGGTCCGCCGCTACGTAAGGTCTAACCCGTGCCAGCCTGGCGGTAGGCAGGTGTTCGACCCGGATAATTAATTAG
>DATDQA010000275.1:0-14334 GCA_035292505.1 Saprospiraceae bacterium
ACCCAAATATGATTACAACACCATGCTGTGTAATCGTATGGCATGATTGGATTTATCCGCAACATTGGTTTAAAAGGATGCTCTATCATGTTCTTCGCGACTAAAGCATGAAAGCGCTCATCCCAATCCTGCAGGTAAGGATCGAGCGAGATGAGATAAAGTCTGATCACAAGAGCGCCGATAAAAAGCAGAAATAAGGCAAACTTGTCGCTTTTCATCCATGCAAAGCAAAAAATACTAGCCAACGCAGGAAGAGATACTGCGAGAAGTTCATATACCAGGTGTTCATGCATCGTGTGGGCTAAAGATATCCCGGGATTGCGTTCCTGTTTCTTTATGGGAAATCCAGTCCTTTTTAACCGGACATTTCCTTTATATATGTTTGATTATCAGACAAGAACGTAAAAAGGCGTTTCATTGAGACATCGATCATCTATTTGATCCGGATTACGTTCTCAATGAATAATTTTCCTACCTTCGCGCCCGCTTAAATCCCGGTGCCGGATGTTCCGAGTAGCCGGGTATGGATTCACCAAGTAAATTTTAGCAGATGGCTGTAAAAATCAGGCTTCAGCGGAGAGGCCGTAAAAAACTTCCGCTTTATCACATTGTCATTGCCGACTCACGTTCTCCCCGGGACGGACGCTTCATCGAAAACATCGGTAGCTACAATCCTCTGACAAGGCCGGCACAAATAGAGATCGATCGGGATAAAGCGTTCGACTGGCTCATGAAAGGAGCTGAACCAACCGATACCGTACGTGCTATCCTGAAGTTCAAAGGAGTCATGTACCGAAAGCACCTGAGCCGTGGCGTTGCCAAAGGTGCGCTGACACAGGAAGAAGCTGATACAAAGTACCAGGCATGGATCGATGAGAAAGAAACGAAAATCGCAAGTCGCCGTAAGACCACAAGCGAAGAGATTTCTTCTTATCACGCCAAGAGGTCCGGAACTGCGAAAGCTGCGAAAGTGAAGGTAGAGGAAGCAGTGGCGGCAGAACCTGTCGCGGAAGAGGCAGTTACTGAATCAGCTCCGGCTGCTGAAGGAAATACCGAAGCACCGACCACAGAGTGATCAGTATCATGAGTTTTCTCATCCTGATCAGGAACTGTCTCATTTATTCATCTTCTCCTGTGCTTACATCAGCGCGGGAAAATTAATCCATACGTCCCATGGAGGCATTAGACAATAAATATGCGATTGAGCTGGAATCGATCAAAGGCGCAATCCAAAGTTCGAACCTGCTGGCAGCTTATCAGGAAAGCGAAGAAGAGGAAGACTACCTGGCGCTCCGTGCAGAATTTGAACCGTCAATAGAAGGTCTCTATGAGCGCGTCGCCGTCGAAAATCCACTGCAATTGATCAGCATGGAAAAGAAGCTCTGCGATCCGGGTTACGAAGGACTTTACCTTGCGCGTGTGCTTGGCTATGCGGTGTTGCGTGGTGAGGTGGATGATCAGTATCGGTACAAAAGACCACAGGATCATTTCAAAGATGTACTCCTGGCGATCTGCAATTCTTCGAATTTTGAATACATCAAGTCCCGGATTGGCCAGACTATTCAGGTTGGGTTTGGACTGAGCAGTGATATCTGGATCACGAATCTCATCGAGCAGGTATCGAATAAACGTGTTGCGAGTTTTCTGAAAGCGCAGATCCTTCCGAAATACAGAGAAATGCATGAGCGACAGAGCACCTATGCCCGCTACAGTCGCCAGTTTTCGGAGGCTGCATTCCAGAGTACTGAATTTCCGAAGACGACGAGCGAACTCAAAGTGATGTTTTCATCCTTGAAACAATTCCTCCTCCATCGTGCAAAGCACTCGGCGCACAATGACAGCCTGCTTCCCAATATTCTGGAGTTCCTGAACAACACCGCGTTGCAATTCTCACGAGAGTATCTCGAAGTGCTGGCCATCTTCGCCCACTTCTATGATTATAGTGCGCAAAAACATTGGCTGAAAGATTTATTCAATCGGGCCCGCAGAGAGTATCCTGCATTCGAACAGGAGTATTTCGAATTCCTGGAATCATTGCTGAATTCTTCCCTGAATATAGATCGAACGTCAGATGAAAAAATCATCGCCGTGCTGGATTGGAATATTGAAGATGAACTCACAAGATACTATCGCCTCATCGAGATCATTCACTCGCGCGGATATGTACATGACGACACCATAGAAGCTGTACGCAATTTCTACGACCTGCATGAAGGACTTTCTACTGTCAATGAATGTCTGCGCCGCTCGATCTTCAGGTATTTTCAACGACTTATGGAAAACCTGCCTGAGGAATCCTACACCGATTACTTCGAACTCAACAAGACTTTCGCACTCTATATGCAGCTCTTCAACAATCAGCAATTCAGCCTTGACGTGAAGAGACTCAGTATGCATTATATCCAACGCCTCCTGCGGAAATACATTGACAAACGCGGCAGGGACTATCAGGACATCAAAAAATTCGTCTCCCACACATTTGTGGAATTTGGCTTCATGAGTGAGAAAGAGATCATCGAACTCTTTAAGACGAGGCGGAGGAAGAAGGTGACGGTATAAGTCTGTAGTTCTCAGTCCTCAGTCTGGCATATATTTTGCCCTATCTTCGACATTCACCTGAAGCTTGCCTCTGATCGATAGGCAGCTTACCTGAGAAAATCATGCAGAACCGGATTGCATACTATATCCTCTCATTACTCTATCTCAATGGCAGGGTGCGCATTCCGGGTATTGGCAGAATCGTACATCACTATGAGGCAGCTGCGGTGAAGGACAGCGAATCTATCATCACCCCACCCCAGTCGCATGGAGTGTTTGTTGAGGAACGACAGAGCAAGAATCGACTCCTGGAAAAGTTTGTCGCGTATAAGACCCATAGCAGCAGAACGAGGGCACGCAGGGAAATCGCAAGATTCAGTAATCAGGTCAGGTCGGGAATAAAAAATGAAGGCAAAGTCGAGTTGAAATACCTCGGCACGTTGTCTTTGATAGGTGATGCCCTCCAGTTTTCTCCGCATGAAGAAATCCTGAACCCTGGGTATTCTGCACTAAAGAGAATTCAATTGCCACCGCGTATCTCTGCTGCGGAGGAAATCGAAATAGAGTCTACTCCATACGCAGCGATCGACGCCACAGTTCCTGTGATGGAACCAGTCGTCCAGGAGATGGCAGGCAGACGAGAGGAGATCACGCCTGATGCGCACAGTCAACCAGCACCCATGGAGTTCACTCCGGATTTACCTGAACCAGAGATCATGACGCCTGCCCCTGTTTTGCTTCATGAAAAAGCCGAACCCATTGTCATTCCCGTTGCAGCCCTGGGTAAACAAACGGATAACCGGCAACCATCAACGATAGCTGTGTCGAAAACATCTCCTCCGACGATCGTGAAACAGAAGAGACAGCGATCTCTTGTCATTCCCATTGCAGCAATCGCACTCTTGGGATTATTCGTTGTGGCCTTTCTGTTTTACCAATCGCGTATCTCGTACAAAGAATCCACAGCACTGATTGATACGACTGAGACTCAGGATCAGGAACAACCTCTTGCCTCATCAGATGAAAATGAGGTCGCAGACGAAGTCGGACATGATGAAGCACAGGAAGAAACTAAGGTTGCACTCGCCGATACCGGCACACGGAAGGAAAGTGATGCAAATCATGCTGTGCAGGAGGAGAATATCACCCCGACTGCCAAAAGCGGTACGCCTGTTTCATCTGTACAGGAATCCATCCATATCGCCACTGGTGAATGCCTCGTCGTCGTAGGTGCGTTTTCAGTTGCCGGTAATACGGAAAGAATGGTGAGCAGGCTTCAGGCGATGGGCTATACCACGCTGACCAATCCACGTGGTCAACTCACACAGGTCGGTGTTCCAGTCGATTGCAAAGCGAATAATCTGCAGGTTGTACTGGACTTCTTGCGCAGGAATGTAGAACAAGAAGCATGGGTGCTCAGACCCAAATAAATGGTAACCCCGTAAATTTCAATGAAGTACCTATTCTGCGTTCTATAAAAGGCACAGAGCATCACTCTCCTGTAAAATTGATGGAAACGACTCTTGTCGAGATTGCAATACCACCTGAGATCCGGGACGATCTTCCGAAGATCCGTGCATTAGTATTGAAGAAGGCAGGTATTCATGATGGAAGAAATGTTGATATCAAAATTGTGCGTCGCTCACTTGACGCGCGAAAGAAAGATCTTAAATATATCCTCAAGGTTGAACTTACCCCAAAGGCAGAGGAGCCGGATATTCCAAAAAGTCAATCATATCGCGATGTCTCCGACCGGCCATCGATGCATATCATCGGAGCAGGACCAGCAGGCTATTTCGCAGCTCTGGAACTCATCCAACAGGGACTAAAGCCCATCGTCATCGAACGCGGTAAGGATGTCCGTGAAAGAAGACGCGATCTGCGTGCGGTGCAGCAATTCGGTATTGTCAATCCGGATTCAAATTATTGCTTCGGTGAGGGTGGTGCAGGTACCTATTCAGATGGTAAATTATACACGCGTGCAACAAAGCGCGGGGATGTGTCCACGATCCTTCAGATACTCGTGGATCATGGCGCAGATCCGGATATCCTCATCGATGCGCATCCACACATCGGTTCGAACAAGTTGCCTGGAATAGTTGCAGCCATCCGTAATACCATCATTGCCTCTGGTGGCGAAGTACGTTTTAACACCCGACTTACAGACATCCGTGTGCGTGAGGGACGACTGGTCGAGATCATATTGGATGAAAAAGAACTTGTGCCGGTAGAAGATGTCATTCTCGCTACGGGACATTCTGCCAGAGACATCTATCGTTTATTGCATAGATATGGCATTGCGATTGAATTCAAACCTTTTGCACTTGGTGTCCGTGTGGAGCATCCGCAGGCGCTGATTGACACGATACAATATGGCCAACAACGAGGAAAGTGGCTTCCTGCTGCAGCATATCAGCTTACCTGCCAGGTAGATGCACGAGGAGTGTTTACCTTTTGTATGTGTCCGGGTGGACTTATTGTGCCAGCCTCAACTGCTCCGGGAGAAATTGTAGTCAATGGTATGTCACTTTCGCGTCGTGATTCGCCCTTCGCAAATTCCGGTTTCGTCACATCGGTGGATAAAAAAGACATCACCGCTTATCTGTATGAAGGTCCTCTCGCCGGTATCACTTTTCAGTCTGAAATAGAACAAAACTGTTTTGCGGCAGGTGATGGAACGCAACGTGCACCTGCACAACGTCTGACCGATTTTCTCAATGATAAAGCTTCAGCAAGCCTGCCCGATACGTCATATATACCAGGCATCTTCAGTCATTCTTTGTCAGAGGTACTGCCTTCGTTTGTCACGCAAGCGCTGCGTAAAGGTCTTCGAAGGTTTGGGAAAATGATGCCGGGATATATCACAGAAGAGGCCGTAGCGGTGGCGACAGAGAGTCGCACCAGTGCACCTGTGCGCATTCCGCGGGACGATCGAACGAGAATGCATCCACAGATTAAGGGGCTATACCCATGCGGAGAAGGCGCTGGATACGCAGGTGGCATAGTTTCTGCTGCTTTGGATGGCCAGAATGTGGCTCGCGCCGTGGCAGTAATGTATTCCGAGGGTGATAAACAATTACATCGATGAAAGACTGGACTGATCTTGTCGCCAGAATCCTTCTTGCCGGCGTGTTTTTATATGAAGCGGTGGATTCCATCATCTTCTTTCAAGATGTCCAGGAGGCTATGACAATATATGGCCTGACATGGAAGCAAGACCTGCTCCTTGGAGGTGCTATCGTGCTGCTTTTTCTGGGAGGAATTCTGTTCTTACTCGGTTATCGCATGGGACTTGCAGGTGTGCTGGTACTGATGTACTGGATCCCTGTCACATTTATTGTGTATTCATTCTGGAATGACCCGCACGAAGATATCCGTTTGAATGCCATCATCTTCGCAAAAAATCTGGCAATCGCTGGTGGTGTCCTCCTTCTGATGATCAAGGGGAGCGGGAAGTTCAGCATGAAACGCATCGAACGTGTCACGAGGATACCGAAGGGAGAGACTTAAATTGGAAAAACCTGTCTCCGCGAATGACGCGAGTCTTCGCGAATAAGAGTTGCGCAGGTACTTTATTTAGCAAGCATAGTGGCTGGTGCTGGACTCGCTTTCTTCGCATGATGTCCCGACTACCGGATTTTTGTTTTTCAGCCAACTCTCTCTTGCACATATTTGAAATTTTTTATGCGTAATCCCGAAAAAGGTCGTTTCTTTGAAGTTGCTTTCGTCAACGAGCAACTTATATGAATTTGCCTCATGAAAAATACTTATTTCGACCTGATCGAACAAACGTATTACTTCCCGCAGGATGGATTTGACTTACGGGATGGCTATCTCGCCTTTCATGGTGTCTCACTGAAATATCTGATTGAGAAGTATGGCACGCCCTTTCGCCTGATGTATCTGCCCCGTATCGGTGAGCAGATCAAGAAAGCGCGCAATCTCTTTAACCGCGCAATCAATGAATATAACTACCAGGGAAAGTATCATTTCTGTTATTGCACCAAGTGTTGTCACTTTCATCATGTCGTCACGGCAGCACTGAAACACCAGGTCAATCTTGAGACTTCTTCTTCTTTCGATATTGATCTTGTCGAGAAACTGCATGAACAAGGCCAGTTTGACAAATCGCGGGTCATTATACACAACGGCTACAAGACAGACGACTATATCCAAAAAATGGTGAGTCTGTACAAAAAAGGATTTACGAACTCTATCATCGTCCTGGATAGCATGAAAGAACTTGCACGGTTGCTTAAGTATGCAGGGGATGAGAAGATTAAAATCGGTCTGCGGATGGCAATCGATGAGGAGCCCCAATCCGCGTATTATACTTCCAGACTTGGAATCCGGCATACGGATATTGTGGAATTTGTCAAATCGAAAATCAGGAATAATCCGAGACTGGAACTGAAGATGTTGCATTTCTTCGTGGATTCGGGCATCAAAGACAGCTTGTATTACTGGGGAGAATTCAAGAAAGCTGTCGATCTCTATACCGATCTGAAAAAGATTTGTCCTTCCCTGGATGCGCTCAACCTCGGTGGTGGCTTTCCGGTGCGCAACCATCTGGGCTTCGAATATGACTATGAATATATGATCCGGGAGATTGTCAAGAATATCCAGGATGCATGCAGAGCAGATCAGGTCGCTGAACCTGATATCTATACAGAATTCGGAAAATATACGGTCGGAGAAAGTGGGGCGATCATCTTCGGGGTGATGGAGCAAAAACAACAGAATGATGCGGAGCGTTGGTATATCGTAGATAATAGCCTGATGAATACCATCCCCGATGCATGGTCTATCCACGAAAAATTCATCCTGCTGCCGGTCAACAAATGGAATAATGCGTATACCAGGGTGAATATCGGCGGTATCAGTTGTGATCATTCAGACTATTATAATTCTGAAGATTTCAACCAGCAGATCATGCTGCCTGAGTTTTCAGATCATGATGAAGAGCCTCTCTACATCGGCTTTTTTCACACTGGTGCATACCAGGATTCGATCAGTGGGTATGGAGGTATCAAACATTGCTTGATTCCATCTCCTATGCATGTCATTGTTGACAGGGACGAAAAAGGCAATTTCATAGACTATGTCTATCGGCAAGAGCAATCTGTAGATGATATGTTGCACATCCTTGGATACCCCACTGCGACACCTTTGCTTTCTTCTCACAACAACGGAATCCAGGAAGAAGAAATCGAAGTGCATTCTTCATGAGAATATTCGGGGTATTGAACCGCCATTCGCAGAGTACCACAATACTGTACTATTAAATGTTGAGCTATGCCTTCGAAATCAAATAAAGGACCTGTATCCTCTTTCATACTTGAGCACTACACACATTTTAATGCTGCATCACTTGTAGATGCTGCACAGGAATATGAAAAACAACTCGAGCGCGGTGCGCGCATGATGGTGACTCTCGCAGGAGCGATGAGCACTGCCGAACTTGGCAAGTCTCTTGCCGAGATGATCCGCCAGGACAAAGTACACATTATCACGTGCACAGGTGCAAATCTGGAAGAAGATGCCTTCAACCTTGTCGCACATCATTTTTACAAGCGTGTACCAAACTACCGCGATCTCTCACCGGAGGATGAGCAGGAACTCCTCACCCATCATTTCAACCGTGTGACAGACACCTGCATCCCTGAAGCGGAGGCCATGCGCAGACTTGAGAAACATCTTGTCGATACATGGACATCTGCGGATAAAAACGGACAACGTTTCTTCCCACATGAGTTTTTTTATCAACTTATGCTCAATGGAACTCTGAAGGAGTATTACCAGATCGATCCTAAGGACTCATGGCTCCTGGCCGCTGCAGAGAAGAATCTCCCGATGATCGTTCCGGGATGGGAAGACTCCACGTGCGGAAATTTCTTTGCGGCGCATTGCATCGAAAAACTGTTCGGACCACAAATCCTGAGATCGGGTATCGAGTACATGATGTTTCTGGCAGACTGGTATCAGAAGAATTGTCAGAATGGTATAGGCTTCTTTCAGATCGGTGGTGGTATTGCAGGAGATTTCCCGATTTGCGTAGTACCAATGCTCCATCAGGATCTTCAGCTTCCTGAGGTTCCGGTGTGGTCATATTTTTGTCAGATCAGTGATTCTACAACGAGCTATGGCTCTTATTCTGGAGCTGTTCCCAATGAAAAAATCACCTGGGGAAAGCTCGCTATCGACACACCGAAGTTTATCATTGAGTCGGATGCAACGATAGTGGCTCCGTTGATTTTTGCATATCTGCTTGGCTGGTGAAGAAATATGGGTGATGGATGATGGGTGATGGATGATGGATGATGGATGATGGGTGATGGGTGATGCTCAGCTTTTGCCTTAGCCTAATTTCATTTTCATTTTGATTTTCATTTTGATTTTCATTTCCTATGTCAATGAATCTTCTTGATCTCGCACGCACTTTTGAAGTAGCGGTGTCTCAGGAAGCACGGAAATGCAGTGCGAAAGTCACGAATACGAAACTCCCGCTACTGGATCGCGTCGAGTATTATGAGGATATCATCAATATCGAGGTAGGTGATACATCGCTTACACGTGCCAGGAACCTCGAGCGGGAATTGGGAGTCAGGCAGTTGTATCTTAAGTTCGAAGGTGGGAATCCAACCGGGACTCAAAAAGACCGCATCGCCTTTGCACAATGTCACGATGCCTTACGCCGGGGATATGATACGATCACGGTTGCTACGTGTGGAAATTATGGGGCAGCAATTGCACTTGCTGCACAACTGGCAGGCTTGCGCA
This sequence comes from Saprospiraceae bacterium, assembly GCA_035292505.1. Lineage (GTDB taxonomy): Bacteria > Bacteroidota > Bacteroidia > Chitinophagales > Saprospiraceae > DATDQA01. The sequence continues at coordinate 9,319 of DATDQA010000275.1, forward strand.
GTATCATCTATATCCCGCAGACCTATCACACGTTGCGTGTACAAGAAATGGAGACGCTCGGCAGTGAAGTGCGGAGGAATGGGGAAACATACGAAGACGCTGTGAAGTTTTCCACACTTCAGGCACATGAGCATGCCTGGTATGACGCCAATCCCGGCGGACAGAATACACCGCTCCAACTCATCGCCTACGCCGAAATCGCGAATGAAATCTATGACCAGCTTCGTGACGCTCCGAAATATATCGGCGTGCCGGTTTCAAATGGTACATTGATCGCAGGCATTTACCGTGGCTTTGTTGGACTCTTCCGGAGAGGTAAGACTTCACGTATTCCGAAAATGATTGCCGGGTCCTCTGCAGACCAAAACCCCATTGTGCATGCATTTATAAATGGCCTGAAGCATTGCGAAGACCTGCCTCCTGAAATCCTCAATGAAACGCCGGTGAATGAGCCGTTGATCAACTGGCATAGCTTCGATGGCGAAGAAGCCTTATACGCCATTAAAAAATCCAAAGGAGCTGCTTACTATCTTTCTGACGATGAGTTATTGTCCCAGTCTCACATACTTTCAGAAAAAGAAGGACTCAATGTGCTTCCGGCATCTACTGCAGGACTTGCAGGATTGTTGAAAGAGCATGGGAGGCGCGAACTTGAGCCAGACAGGTATGTGGCGATCGTTACGGGACGGAATTGAGAGTGAGAAGGCGAGAAGGCGAGAGCGTGAGAAGGTCCTCCTTCGCCTTTGGCTACGGCGGATAAATGAGAAGGTGAGATGCAAGCCACTTAACAGCAACTTACAAGCAACTTAACAGCAACTTAGATTTATGAACTACAAACCAACCAGAATCATCGACGGCGACGCGATCGTCTATTGTCAGGGAGCATTTAATACACCGAATGGTAAGACAGCACATGGACTTGTGCGTTTTACCGAGAGATACAGAGTACTTGGAGTGATTGATAGCGGCTACGCAGGACGGGATGCCGGAGAAGTACTGGATGGGAAAGCGAATGGCATACGGGTATTTGCTTCACTTGCCGATGCGCTTACGCATACAAAGCCAAAGTATTTTGTTATCGGCCTGGCTCCGGATGGTGGACGATTGCCTGTTGAAGCAAGAGAGACGGTCAAAGATGCCATCAGTCACGGATTGCTTATAGACAGCGGATTGCATGACTTCCTCAGCGAAGATCCGGAGATCAGTGCATTGGCACATGAGTTTGGAGTCACTCTTAGGGATGTACGCAAGACACCGGGACGAAAAGATCTGCACTTCTTTACAGGTAATATCGAAAAAGTCAACTGCCTCAAGATCGCGGTCCTTGGCACGGACTCCGCAGTGGGTAAACGCACAACTGCATGGCTTATCGTGCATGGATTGCGGGCTGCCGGATATAAGGCTGAACTCATCGGTACCGGTCAGACGGCATGGATGCAAGGGGCGAAGTACTCCATGATCATGGATTCTCTCATCAATGATTTTGTCTCAGGTGAAATCGAACATGCAGTATACGAAGCCTGGAAGCATGAAAAAACAGATGCGATTGTGATCGAAGGACAAGGAAGCCTTCTGAATCCTGCGTACCCTGGCGGATTTGAAATTCTCGCTGCCGGAAGGCCGGACATCATCGTATTGCAACACGCACCTGCGAGAACAGAATACGATGGATTCCCCGGATATGCCATGCATCCTCTTCCTCACCAGATCAAAGCGATAGAATTTATCTCTGGCAAGAAAGTAATCGCTGTCACAGTGAATCATGAAGGTATTCCTCATGATAAAATCGATGAAGCCTGTGCGCAGATTACTAAAGAGACTGGATTACCTGCATTTGATGTATTGGTGCATGGGGCCGAAGGACTGGTGGAATTGCTGAAATCGTACGAGAGATAGACATACTCTTTACGAGCTTCCGGGTTTTGTCAAAATCCTCCATCAGTCACCCAAATCCCTACCTTGGGGACATTCTGTAAATACAGGTATTCTCCATCATGGACAGCACCAACCTCGTCGTCTTCAAAGAACTATGCATTAAAAATCTCACTGTCGAACAGAACCGCATCAAGGCTACTTATGTGGTCACCAAACCTGATGGTTCTGCCGACGAGAATAATCTCATCTATAAATACGAAGAAGACGTATTCGACCCGGAGTCCGCAGAGTCTCTGAACCTTGCATCTGTGATGTCTGCACAGGTGGCAATCAACTATGGTCTGTTTTGTGAAAAAATCACGTTCGACGGCGTCTACGAAGAAGCAGACATGCGTTTCATCCTCGATATGATCGAGAATACTTCCCGGGAGATCTATGTTAATAAGTTTTTATTTCCGAACGAGTTCTTGCTTCCGCCATATCATGAGCTTGAAGCTGTAAAGCAGAAGCGTTATTGCAATGCACAGGTAGTATTCGTTAACACAAAATTTCCTGACGCCAAGCCATTATGGAGATTCAGGGAGTCGGACAAAGACAGTGTGGCCATCCTGAGCAGCGGAGGAAAAGACAGCCTGCTCACATATGGCGTGATGAAAGAACTTGGTAAAAATGTCAATCCGGTCTATATCAATGAATCGGGGCGACACTGGTTTACCGCAGTGAATGCATACCGCCACATGCTACAAACTGAAACAAATGTGGCACGTGTCTGGTGCAATTCCGATAGGATCTTTCCCTGGATGGCACGGCAAATGCCATTCATCAGGGAGGATTTCTCTAATGTCCGTGCAGACATCTATCCGGTCAGGTTATGGACTGTAGCAGTATTTTTATTCGGCGTACTACCGATTGCCCGCAAACGCAATGTCGGTCATGTGCTCATCGGTGATGAATATGACAGTACTGTAAAAGCGAATCACCAGGGTATTACCCATTACAGTGCTCTTTTTGATCAGAGCAAGTATTTCGATAATGTCCTCACCCGTTATTACACGAAGAAAGGCTGGAATATTTTTCAATACTCGATCCTGCGCAGCCTTGGTGAGTTTCTCATTCTGAAAACACTGGTCAAACGATACCCTCATCTGCAAGAACATCAGATATCCTGTCATGCAGCACATGAACGCGATGGTCGCATCTATCCATGTGGCAATTGCGAAAAATGCCGGAGGATCGTCGGTATGCTCCTGGCAATGGATGAAGACCCCAGGCAATGCGGCTATACTGATGAACAAATCGAACAATGTCTCAAAGCCCTTGAATCAAAAAGCATAAAGCAGATAGGCTCTGATGCTTCCCATCTGTACCATTTACTCCTTGAGAAAAAACTGATCGGGAACACCCCGTATGCAGAACAGCTAGCGAAGCCCTATCCACAGATTGTACGATTGCGCTTTGACAATGAGCGGAGCATGCTGCGTGACATGCCATCTCATATCCGCGAACCCGTGCTCCGGATTTTCATAGAATATGCGGAGGGCGTGGTGCACATGGAAAACCGGCAGTGGAAAGAAACTGACCTTACACCTGAGCTCCTCTATGCAGAGCAATATCCCTTTGAGTTTGTCCAGCTCCTGCGCGCAACGGACACAGGAATAGGAGAAGATATGTTCGAATGGGATAAGCATACGTGGCCTGAACTGGAAGGTCGTCTTACCGATACAGATACTGCCATCCTTCCTTGCGGAGCCATCGAACAACATGGACCGCATTTGCCGCTGGATGTCGATTACTTCGATGCGATTCATCTCGCAAACAAAGTCGCCGCAGCATGTAGTCATCCAAAGCCTCTTGTATTACCTGCCATCCCCTACGGTGTTTCCTACCATCATGAAGACTTCAAAGGCACCGTAAGTGTGCGTAATGAGACTTTGGGTAATCTGATCTATGACGTCGGCATGAGTCTCGCAAAAAACGGGATCCGGAAACTCATCATCCTGAACGGGCACGGTGATAATCTTCCAACGCTCTCCTATGCAGCCCAAATGATCAATCGTGATGCGCACATCTTCGTCTGCGTCGAAACCGGTGAAACAAGTGATAAGGATATCAATGCATTGATTGATACGCGTAACGATATTCATGCCGGTGGTAAGCGTTCGGCGAACCACGTCTTGTAGAAACGCTCAATGCCCATTAAACTTACGGCAAAAAACAAGATGGAAACAAAGGCACGTAAGACATCATCTGCAATGGCAGAACACATGGGCAGGTATCCGGAAAGTGGTATGACGCAAAAAGCATACTGCGAAGCACATGGAATTAGCCATGCGACGTTCGGGTATTGGATGAAGAAGCATCGCGCAAATGAGAATGGAAACACAGGCTCCTTTATGCGCATAAATCCAAAGAGCAATGACGGAGTCATAGAGATTCAATACCCAAACGGAACGCTTGTGCGCTTCCAGGGAATGGTAGACCCGAAGTACATCAAAGAGCTGCTCCGATGATCGGGCTTGATCAGCGACGACGTTACTTTCTGTATGCCGGTATAACGGACATCCGAAAGAGCTTCGATGGATTGAGTGGGCTTGTTGTAAACGAGATGAAGGGACAACTTCTGAGTGGAGACGTGTTTATTTTTCTGAATCGTCGAAGGAACATGATCAAACTGCTGGTGTGGGACCGGAGTGGATTTGTGATTTACTATAAGAGATTGGAAAAAGGAACGTTTGAAATTCCTGAATTGAACAAGGATACATCGCAGATCGAATGGTCAGAATTGGTGATGATCCTTGAAGGGATAAGACTGAAGAGTGTGAGTCGGCGCTTGCGTTATACGGTTGCTGAAAAAACGACGATGTTATCCACAACGTGAATAACGGTGTTGGTAAATAAATACGGTATTATTGATATCATACACGCAAATGGTGTAGTATTTTTGTATGCGTGAATATCAACTTAAATACATGCACAAGAGAAGAATTGATTGAAGCTTATAAAGAGCAGGGTTGGAAGATTGAGCAGTTGACCCATGAACTGAATAAATTGAAGCGACAAATATTCGGAGTGAAGTCTGAACGCTTTATTTCGGATACGCCCCAGGAACAACTGCGCATATCATTTTCACAAGAAGAGCAT
>DATDQA010000276.1:0-9989 GCA_035292505.1 Saprospiraceae bacterium
GCTTCGAATATTATGACATCTTATCGGATCGACAATGACAGATATCAACGGTTTGGTCCGGGACAATACTTCACGAGTCAGTTTGTAAACTATGTAGCTGTCGATGACGATGCCACCATTTGGGTCGGTACAAAAGATAAAGGTCTGTATATCATCGAGAAGGAATCAACTATCACAGTGACGACGACGATGGAGAAATACCTCGATTGTAATGGAACTACGCAGGATGCTGCATTCTCAGTACGTGCGATCGGCGGTAAGCCACCATATCAGTTTGTCTGGGCTCATGGAGCAACGGGCGAGAAGCTCTTTGGTTTAGGCCCTGGTAAGTATCATCTGACAGTGACAGATACAGAAGGATCTTCCAAGACAGCCATTGTAGAAATTGCCAATCCGTTTATCCAGCTTGCCACTGTCATGGATCATCCTGAGAGCGATGTCGGTATGGAAGATGGTGCCGCTTCTGTGAAAGTCACCGGCGGAGTAGCACCGTACATCTATGAATGGTATAGTGGTGTCGGTGAAGCATCTATTACAGGACTCAGTGAAGGAGATTTTGGAGTCACTGTGACTGATGCCGCAGGTTGCAGTGCCATCAGCACAGTCAAAATTTTGCAACAGGTAAAGCCTTTAACAGCGACGATAGAGCAGAAGGAATTTATTCGCTGTGCCGGTGAAGGAACTGCAGTGATTGTAGCTCAACAGTCCGGTGGTAAAGCACCCTATAATTATAGATGGAGCAATGGCGGCGCAAACTTCGTTTTTCTGGAAAACGTTCCGGTGGGTAAATACACAGTGACTGTCACCGATGCTCTTGGAAATACTGCAAGTTCTTCTATCACGATCAGTCAGCCGGAGGCAGTAGTTGCTACGATTCGCATAGAAAGCCCCGCCAGTGCAAATATGAATAATGGCGTTGCAACAGTCCAATGTACAGGCGGGAAGCCTCCATATCAATACCTGTGGGATAATGGTGAAAGCACTCTTACAGCAAATAAGCTCGCTTCACGACGTCACACAGTCACCGTCACTGATGCATCAGGATGTCACACACAAGCTGCTGTGGATATTCTGGAAAATATCCTGCCCTTGAATGCTACGATCACACAGACATCCGGAATTCGTTGTGCAAATGAAGCAACTGCAGGATTGAAAGTTGAAGTGCAGGGAGGGAAGACTCCCTTCTCCTATCAATGGAATCGCAATGATCTCCAGGGAGATGAGCTGACGGGACTCCGCGCGGGGGACTACGTGGTGACAATCACCGATGCGGCAAAAGGAACTGCTACTTTGAAAGCAATCATCAAAGAACCTTTTCCCATCATTGCAACGACAGTAGCAGAGACACCTGCCCTGACAGGGACAAACGAAGGTCATGCCATCGTCCGTGCAGAAGGTGGAACGGGTAAGCTCAGCTATCTGTGGGACAACGGAGATTCAGGCTCAAAAACAGTCTCCCTGAGCGCAGGCATCCATACAGTCACCGTGACAGATGAATCGGGATGTTCGACAACAGCCGAGGTGAATATCATCGAGAATATCCTGGCAATCGATCTCACGTTGCAACAAACAGGCAGTATTCAATGTACCGGCGATGCAACCGCCGGTATCATTGCATCAATCAAGGGTGGCAAAGAACCCTACACGCTGACATGGAGCAATGGAGTTCAAAACACAAAAACGCAGGAATCCCTTCAAGCAGGGACTTACTGGTTGTCCGTGGTCGATGCCATAGGAAACAGGATTGAGAAGGAAATAACACTCAAGGAACCAATAGCACTCAAACTGAAGATAGAGATCCAATCACCAGCCAGTGCAAACAACGCGGATGGTCATGCAACCGCACGTGTCTCGGGAGGCACCACGCCATACAATATACGATGGTCTACGGGTGAGACAAGCCCACAATCAATAGCCCTTCCGGCAGGCATACATCAAGTCACTGTCACAGATGTCAACGGATGCAGTACAATAGGTTCTATAGAAATCACGGAAGACATTTTACCATTGCGTGTCAGTATTTCTCAGACTAGTGAGATTCTCTGCGCAGGACAGAATACAGGTGCGCTTGAAGCAAGTATTGTTGGTGGTAAGTCGCCATATGCCATTCGTTGGCAGGATCAATCGGATATCCAATCACGTACAGCATTGCCTGCAGGCATTTACAGTATAGAAGTCACTGATGTATCAAATCAGAAAGCCAGTGCAAATTTCAATGTCAATCAACCTTTTCCCTTGTCAGGAGAAATCATTGACGTGAGGGCCGCTACGCATGAACGTCTGGCAGACGGGAAGGCAACAGCGAGAATCTCTGGAGGTAATACTCCCTATCAATTTAGATGGGACAATGATGAATCTTCAGCGCGTGCTGTACAGCTCTCAGTGGGTATGCATACCGTAACCGTCACGGATGCCAATGGATGCACGTTTTCACTGAGCACGGAAATCGCTGAAAAGATTCTTCCGGAGCTCACTGCAGAAAACCTTGAAAAAGGAGAAGCAGTGCGCATGGAGCAGTTGCAATTTGATGCGGACAGTACGAGCATCAGTGCAAGTTCACTTCCCACGCTTGAAGAACTGTACAATTTCCTCTCTGACAATCCGACGATCGTCGTTGAAATCGGCGGACATACAAATGGTTTGCCGGAACACGATTATTGTGATCGCCTGAGTACGGATCGCGCAAAAGCAGTCGCTGATTATATCATTAACCAAGGTATAGAAGCAAAACGCCTTATCTATAAAGGTTATGGCAAGCGACAACCGATTGCGACTAATATGACACCAGAAGGTCGCAGGCGTAATCAGCGCGTGGAGGTGAGGACGGTGAAATTGTCTGAGTAATTATATACCAGCGTCTTCAATCACTGCTAAGACGCCGAAAGAAGTCGCTACAGGGATTGCCATAATTGCATCAGACACCAACCTGCTTTACCCTTTTTGGCGAGTAAATCGATCTGGTGTAGAGCCAAATTTCTTTGGCGACTGAAGTCGTCAGTCCATAAAAAATTTCTACCTTGCCTCTTGCATTTTGCACTAAACCAAAAAAACTCCTCTATCATGTCAAAGGAACGTGACGAAAAGCTAAAAGCTATCAAGCTCACTGTAGACCGCCTCGAGAAAACATACGGTAAAGGCACAGTGATGAAACTCGGCGATAAGGAAGTCGTCGATATAGAAGTGATCCCCACAGGATCCATAGGACTCGATGTTGCACTCGGCATCGGCGGACTACCACGCGGCCGTGTAGTGGAAATCTATGGTCCGGAATCATCCGGTAAAACCACACTCGCCATACACGCCATCGCAGAGTGTCAGAAACTCGGAGGCCTCGCTGCATTCATCGATGCAGAACATGCCTTCGATCGTTCCTATTCCGAAAACCTCGGCGTCGATACCGAGAACCTTCTGATTTCTCAACCAGACAATGGCGAGCAGGCTCTTGAGATCGCAGAAAATCTGATCCGATCCGGAGCCATAGATATTATTGTGATAGATTCTGTCGCCGCGCTCGTACCAAAGAGTGAAATCGAAGGAGAGATGGGTGATTCTAAGATGGGCCTCCAGGCCCGGCTCATGTCTCAGGCCATGCGCAAGCTTACAGGGACGATTGGCAAAACCGGCTGCTGCTGCATCTTCATCAACCAGCTTCGTGAAAAGATCGGCGTCATGTTTGGTAATCCCGAAACAACGACCGGTGGAAATGCTCTCAAATTCTACGCATCTATACGCCTCGACATCCGTCGCAGTGGCCCCTCCATCAAAGACCGCGATGGCAACGTCGTGGGTAATCGCGTGAAGGTGAAAGTCGTGAAGAACAAACTCGCACCTCCTTTCAAAGTAGCGGAATTCGATATCACTTTCGGTCAGGGTATCTCCAAAACAGGAGAGATTGTAGACCTCGGATCAGAACTCGATATCCTTGAGAAAAGCGGATCCTGGTATGCATATAATGGTACCAAGATTGCCCAGGGACGGGAAGCTGCCCGTCAGTTCATGGACGACAATCCCGAACTCGCCGCAGAAGCAGAAGCGAAGATCAAACAGAAGCTGGCTGTAACGAAGATCAGTGTGAAGGCGGGAACAAATGGAGAAGAAGGCTAAGGCTGAGGCGAAGGCGGAGGAAGAACTTGTCGTGAGAGCGTCGGGACTCAAACGCAAGATAAAGGGCAGAATAGCAGAAAGGCGGATGGCAGAAAGAAAGACAACTATGATGGCATTGCAGAACTACTTCAGAAGTTCAAAGAAAAAAACTGAGTAAGTTTTTAATTCCTTTCCGCCTTTCATCCCTTCTGCCGTTCTGTCAATCAAACAAATTCCTTTTCCCGATCATGAAGCAGTCTGTCCATGATCTCCACGGCTTTTTCATAGTCAGAAAGTAGCTCATGAGCCGGGATGAGTTTTCGATTCGAGTAGTAGAGAAGCAGATGCCCTTCCCCTTCCAGCGACACATCTTTGTTATTTGCGATGAGTCCTAAGGCACTATCAGGTATTTGGATGTCCGTCGATTCAGGGTCAGCAGCATCTATGTGGTAATGCGCAGAAAATTTTTCCAATCCGGTTGATCCTTTCTTTCTGTTCCCCAGATTGAAAATGTTTGTGATTCCTTTCTTCGGTTTGATATGAAATCGCGACAGGTAAATCTGCTCGCAAGTCAACTCGATGACTGTTGTTTTCTTTTTTCCTCCATCGGAATAGTACACGTAATCATAGATGCGCACATGGCAAGGTATTCCTTTCACTGGGGCACTCAGGATTCCTGTGATCCTTTTGCCTCGCTTGCCTTTGAAGAGACTAAACCCTTTGAGAGCTGTGGCTTGCTCTGAAAAACGCGCTCTTGGAGTAAACTCCCATCCATACTCTTCAGCCAGTCGTTCAAGTTCTTTGTAACGATCGTTCTGCCAGAAACTACTGATGAAATCGTCCAGAACCTCTTCCATCTGCGAAAAATACGGTTTCTGTCAAGGCGGGAACCGCCTTCGCTAAAGCTATGGCGGAAGAAGGCAGAATGGCCGAAAGAAGGAATAACAGAGTAGTCCGACATCCACCTACGCAAAGCTTCGGTGGACGCAATCCGAAATCTGTCTGCCCTATGCTCGCTACCTTAGCGCAATGTCTTCTTTAAAGCACATCCTCATCACCGGTGGCGCGGGCTTCATCGGCTCCCACCTGGTAAGACATTTCGTGACGAAGTACCCGCAGTACCAGATCATCAATCTCGATGCACTGACATATGCAGGCAATCTCGAGAGTCTTGCAGATGTCGATGGTCGTGACAATTATACGTTTATCAAAGGCGATATCAGAGATGAAAATCTGGTTCGTGCTGTCTTTGCTGAACATCATATCACACATGTGATTCACGCCGCCGCAGAATCTCATGTAGACAGATCGATCCTCGACCCATTGAGTTTCGTAAAAACGAATGTACTTGGTACTGTCAACTTGTTACAAGTAGCGAAAGCGCGATGGCAGGAGGATTACAGTGATCATGTTTTTTATCAGATCTCGACGGACGAAGTGTTCGGAGCATTGGGTGACACTGGACACTTTACCGAACAAACAGCATATGATCCGCGCAGTCCATATTCGGCATCGAAAGCATCTGCAGATCATTTTGTGCGCGCCTGGTGTCATACATACGGATTTCCCGCGCTTGTCTCGAACTGCTCAAATAACTATGGACCGTATCAATTTCCGGAGAAACTGATCCCGCTGATGATCCGCAATATCATCGCGGAGAAACCACTGCCGGTATATGGTCAGGGTCAAAATGTGCGGGACTGGCTTTATGTGCTCGATCACGTGACCGCGATAGATGTCGTCTTTCACAAAGGCAAAGTGGGTGAGACATATAATATTGGTGGCAATCATGAATTGCGGAACCTCGATCTCGTACACATGCTCTGTGATCAGATGGACAATGCACTTGGCAGGACATCTGGCACGTCACGTAACCTCATCACATTTGTGAAAGACAGAGCAGGGCATGATTTCAGATATGCAATTGATGCAAGTAAGATCCATCGCGAGTTTGGATGGTCGCCATCGACTTCTTTTGCGCAAGGATTACAGAAAACCATCACCTGGTACCTTGAGAACCAAAGCTGGGTTGATCATGTGATCTCAGGCGAATACCAAACTTATTATCAAGCCCAATACGCCACACGATGAAAGGCATCATACTCGCAGGTGGATCAGGTACCCGCCTCTACCCTATTACCAAAGCAATTTCCAAACAACTTATCCCTGTCTATGATAAGCCGATGATTTACTACCCCTTGTCAGTACTGATGATGGCCGGTATCCGTGAAATCCTCATCATCACGACACCAGAAGATAAGCAACAATTTCAACGTCTGCTGGGAGATGGTTCTGAATTGGGATGTCGTTTTGGATATGCCGTGCAGGCTGTGCCCAACGGACTTGCACAGGCATTTGTCATCGGCGCGGAATTCATCGGCAAGGACAGTGCAGCATTGATCCTGGGTGACAATATCTTCTATCGTTCAGGGATGGAGGCATTCCTCGCTGATTGTCTCGATCCGCAGGGCGGCATTGTTTTTGCTTATCCCGTGTCGGATCCTGAGCGATATGGCGTGGTGACGTTTGATGAAAATCAGAAGGTGATTGGGATCGAAGAAAAGCCGAAAGAACCGAAGTCAAATTTTGCGGTTCCCGGCCTGTATTTCTATGATAATTCAGTGATACAGATCGCAAAGAATCTGAAACCGTCTGCCCGTGGCGAATATGAAATCACGGATGTGAACAAAGCATATCTGGACCGCAACTCCTTACGTGTGAAGGTATTTGGAAGAGGCGCAGCATGGCTCGATACAGGCACGTTTCAATCACTCAGCGACGCCGGAGATTTTGTCCGCATCATAGAACAACGACAAGGACTCAAGATCGGATGTATCGAGGAGGTTGCATTCAGAAAGGGATTTATCACAAAAGACAAATTGCGAAGTATTGCACAAGGCCTTGTAAAGAGCGGGTATGGTGAATACCTGTTGCGCATTGCAGATCAAAGCCTGATGTTATGACGGAAGAAAGGGCACAACTCACACCACGTGAGCAGCAGGAAGATCTTACGTTGCGTGATGTGATTCTGGCATTTCGCACATATCGGCGCGAAACATTTCAGTCGTGGTGGCTGTATGCGTTGGTGTTTATGTTGATAGGTGGTTATCTGGTCTATCGTGCATGGTCTGCTCCGGTGAAGTATCAGGCGAAATTGACGTTTATGGTAAATGAAGATGAAGGCACCGGCCTGGGTGGTATGTCATCGGTACTTGGGCAGTTGGGTTTGGGTCGGGCGCGTACCGGACGATACAATCTGGATAAAATCGTAGAGCTCGCGCGTTCGCGTCGCATCATACAAGAGGTATTGCTTACTCCCCTGCAGGACGGCACCGCGTCAAGTTGTATTGGAAATTCCCTGATCACCGAATATAAACTTGATGCACAATGGGCCGAAGCAGATTCAGAAATGGAAGGGTTTCGGTTTACACATGATTCAGTCGCTGCCTTTGATACAAGAGAACGCAGCGCGCTCCTCGCTTTGCACGGATTGCTTGTAGGAGGAGAAAAAAAGGAAGGATTGACTTCCGCAGCTTATGATGATCTGTCTGGTATCTTGTCTCTCACCAGTACTACTACAAACGAAGACCTTTCAATCGATATCGCTCAAAAACATTTTGAGAAGCTTGGACAATTCTATATCGATCAGGCCATCGAGCGACAGCAAAAGACGTATGAGGTCGTGCGTGCCAAAGTGGATTCTATCGCCGGTGAACTTTCCAAAGCTGATATCAACCTGGCCGTGTATACCGATGCAAGCAATAACTTGTTTTCCCGTGTCGATCAGGTAAAGGGTCAGCGCATGCAGCGTGACATTGCCAAACTCTCTGCGATGCAGGCAGAAGCAGTCAAAAACATGGAGTATGCGGAGTTTATGCTGAAGAATGCCCGTCCCGTAATCCAGGAACTCGATATTCCCCTGTCACCATTGACTCCTGCGAAGCCTTCAATACTCAAGGCGTTGCTCATTGGCGCAGCGATTGCTTTTGTCGTGGTGACCCTTTTCATCGTCCTTCGCAAAGCGATGCGGGACGCTCTGTTAGACGGAAAGGAGTAGGAGAGTAGAAGGCGAAACAGGGAAAACATTTTATCAAAACTCAGCACAACACATTGATTATCAGTAGTCATTTGTAAATTCACAATATACATTCAGCCTGGGTTCTTGTACGAAAGTATCCCTCATTGGCATTCCCCATCTCTTAAGAGCCTTCTACTGTTACCTCACGCCCGCCTGACGTCGCTTTGTGCCACCCTACTGGAAGAATCTTTCCGCACTAAACCTGGCAGCTTACTTCCTCTAATACCCTCGCTAAAACCTTGTTCCATCATGATATTCTCAGCCTGATAGCGACCCGTAAACGAGTTTCAGGCCACCACAAATAGTCTTCTAAAGAGTTGATTCTCAATACGGAATGACTTTTGCTTTTCTCAATATATGAACATGCTTTTTGGGTGGTTAAAATCCGCCTGGTTGGCCTGACATTTGCAGTACAAAATGAGTAAGTTTGTTACTCAAACATATGATTGAGACTCTCATATCATCGAAGACGCGTATCAAGCTTCTGCTCAAGTTCTTCCTCAACAGCAGCACCACTGCGTACCTGAGAAGCCTTGAATCTCAATTTGGTGAATCCACCAACGCCATTCGTATTGAATTGAACCGCTTTGAAAAGGCCGGTATGCTACGCGCCTTCACGAAAGGAAATAAAAAGTTCTTCCAGGCAAACACGGAGCATCCATTGTATGATGAGGTACACAGTATTGTCATGAAATATGTGGGAATCGATCAGGTTATTGAAAACATTATCGAGCGGCTGGGCGAAGTGAGGGCTGTATACCTTTCGGGTGAATTTGCCCGGGGTATCGACAGCGACATTATAGATCTGATCTTCGTTGGCGGGATCAACCAGGAATACTTACTGCACCTCATCCATCGTGCTGAATCAATGGTCAAAAGAAGAATCCGTTATCTGATCTATGCCGACGAAAGTGCCTTTGAAGCGAGTTGGATGAATTCGCATTCTGCAGGTAAAACAGGCGCACCTCTTCTGATTTGGTCACAAGACAATGGCGTAGTATGAAAGCACGAGAGAACAAGGAGGAGTGGTATGCCATCACCACAAAATTCAAATGTGAGAAATATGTGACCGCCGTATTGCAACGCAAAGGACTTGAAGCCTATGTGCCACTCCTGCGGAAGACAAAGCGGTATACCCGTAAGATCAAGACCTATGAAATCCCGATGATCAGTTGCTATGCGTTCGTGAAGATCTCACCTGCAGATAAAGTAAGTGTGCTCGAGGTGCCCTATGTGCACAATTTTGTACGCTTTGAAGGAAAGATTGTGCCTGTGCCCGAGCACGAAATGCAGATGATGCGCAGAGTCGTCGGTGAAATCTCAGAGGTGATCGCCGAACCACGATACTGGATGCAAGGAGATAAAGTAGAAGTGATCGCAGGAAATCTTACCGGGATTCAGGGAACATTGATTGTGCAAAACGGTAAGCATGAATTTATTATTGAGCTGGAGACATTGGGATATCAGTTGCGTATGGTCGTTGATCGCAGCGTCCTGCGCAGGGTAGCACATGTTGGTGCTTTGACTAATTGATATTGTATTGAACTGATTGTTTAACTGCTAGCTGCTTGCTTCTGGCGACTGGCGGCAAATTCCGGGCTCTTGTATGCCAGTAGCCGGTTGCTAGTAGCCAGTAGCCAATAGCATTGAATTTGGACGATAGGCCTGCGACCTATTGACGGCGAAGCCATGTTAAAGAAGGCGAAGGCTGAGGCTGACACCTTCGCCAAGGCTTCGGTGCCCGAAGAGGCGAAGGAAGAAAACCATGTTAGACTGGTAGCTATTCGCCTTTCGCTTTTGGCAAGACGAGAAATGATGTTCGCTATTC
>DATDQA010000277.1:0-28675 GCA_035292505.1 Saprospiraceae bacterium
ATCTGCGTATCGCCAGTGAGCAAGCCAAATTCGGACAACCAGAAGTGAATCTCGGACTCATTCCCGGATACGGAGGTACACAACGGCTGATACAGCTTATCGGTAAAGGCAAAGCGATGGAGCTCATGCTCACAGGTGACATGCTCGATGCACAGTCAGCCCTTTCATGTGGACTTGTAAATGCAGTTGTTACTGCCGATTCACTGCTGGGCTCATGCGGAGAGCTTGTTGTAAAAATTGCAACAAAAGGACCATTGGCCATTCAACAGGTGATCGCCTGCGTGAACGCATATTTCGAAGTCGGTGTCGATGGATATTCCAAAGAAGTCAAACACTTTGCTTCATTGATGAATACGCATGATTTTGTGGAAGGCACACAGGCGTTCCTTGGGAAACGCAAACCTCAATTCACAAGATCATAATATCCGTTTACATGTTTGAGTTTCATCGCAATAAAGAGGCTTACTTCCAATACCAGTATCTCACCGCACGGGATTACATCATCCCGTTTGTGTTAAAAGACAAATCAAAGGATGAAATACGGACCGTCCTCGAAATCGGATGTGGTGAAGCAGGCGTACTTAAAGCATTCCTGGAAGTTGGTTGTACATGTGTCGGGATTGAGTTATCATCGGCAAGGACATTACTTGCCACACGCATGCACGCGGATGCTGTTGCATCAGAACAAATTGCATTCATCAACCGGGACATCTATGCCATCGATCCTGATCGCGACCTGAAATTCAAATTCGATCTGATCATCCTCAAGGATGTCATCGAACATATCCCTGACCAGGAGCGATTTATTCCGTTTCTCAGGCCATTTCTGAATCCCGGTGGCGTGATATTCTTTGGTTTCCCCCCATGGCAAATGCCATTTGGGGGACATCAGCAAGTGTGCCGATCGCGTGTTCTGAGCAAATGTCCATATACTCATCTGCTTCCCCGGTCCTGGTATTCGGGTTTGCTGAGACTCTTCAAAGAGACTCCGCAAACACAGAAAGGCTTATTGGAAATCTACGCTACGGGAATCTCTATCGAAAGATTCGAGCGCATCATCAAGAAGTCGGGTATGCGTATCGTGCAGCACAAATTCTGGCTACTCAATCCTATCTATCAGTACAAATTCGGAAGGGGCCCCTTTGAACAACTGGGTGTGATCAACGTGATTCCGGTCTTACGCAATTTTGTGACAACTGCGGCGTATTACCTGGTACGTATTTGAGCAGACAAAAAAGGCAGGGATCGTAATGACCCCTGCCTAGATCGCAAAAACAACGAAGAAGTTATATGATGAAGATGTTATCTCAACTGGAAGCCAGTGGCTCCGAGGAAACCATTGTCTGCATAGACAACCAGATTGTACATCCCGGGTTCGAGATCTTCAATTGGATCTATGGTCATTTTCAGAGTCTTGATTCCATTCACATTGACTTTCTCAGCATCCGCAGCCTGAATCTGGAGAATGTTATCTGCAGTTCTCACTTGCGCGCTCTTTGACGCAACCCCTTGCACTGGCATACCTTCGAAATCTGTGATCACCAGATAGATATCGTGATTTCTTGAGTAGTCCTCGGGAACATCAGAAATATTGAAGGCCACATTGATGACATCAGCTTTAGACGCTTTCGCAGTCAATTTATCATTTTTCTGTTGCGCGACAATCGCGAAGTTGTCTGCTGTAAATCCTGCAGGAGCGATGGTTGCTAAACGTTGGTTGAGCTTTGTATTCACTTCGGTCAGATGTGTCACGCGTTCATTTAGGATACTCACTTCGCGTTGAGCACTGGCGACCGTCTCGGTAAGAATGACATTTGTCTCCGTGAGCGCTACATTCTCACCTGTCAACATCGCGATGTCCTTCTCCAGGGTAATCTTGATGTCTTCAAGTTGAACCAGCCTCGCCTTGATTTCTGCAGACTGCGCTTTGCTCTGTGACAACTGACTTTGTGCAGATTTGACTTTTTTCTGAAGACTTTCAACTTCTGCGAGCTTTGCGGTCAGATCATCCTTCAACACTGTATTCTCGGAGATCTGCGTTTCATAATCGCCTTCCAATGTTGCGAGTTCACCATTCAGTGAAGTACGCGACTCTTCCAATTGCGCGATATGCGCCTGCCAGTTTGCAGCGTCTGCCTTTTGTTGGTTGCTTTGACGATTGAACAGATAGGCTGAGATTCCGATCGTAGCAAGAAGTAACACGGCAACAGATCCTGCTGCAATTTTCCAGGTTCTTGTGGATGCGTTTTCCTGATGCATTTCCTTAGAGCTTTCCATTTTGTTACAAGTGATTTTGATAAAGTAACGATTCTATCGTATATGTAAAAGATTTTCTCCCATGTGTAATACCTACTATGTCGTCATTTGGTTTACGACATGATTGCTATTAACAGGTCATTTAGTAAAAAAACTATATCTCCGGGTGAGAGAACAACCAATGCTGCAGATTCCGGGGATGAGAATTAGTTGGGCGAAATCTGCATAAGAAACGGCCATTTCTGCAACGTATTGCACATTGCAGGAAATAATTACATCATTAACAAGTCGTTTACGCTCCCAGATAGTGTTTGAGAAGCTTGCTTCGGGAAGCTGATCTGAGTTTATTGATAGCCTTGTCTTTGATCTGACGCACCCGTTCGCGGGTAAGCCCGAATTTTTCACCGATATCTTCCAACGACATCGTGTGTTCGACTCCTATGCCAAAGTAGAGTTTGATGACATCGCTCTGACGCTCAGTCAGCGTGCTCAATGACCGATCGATCTCACGACTCAAGGATTCATTGTACTCCATGAATTGGTCAGTACCTGGCGTGCCGGCGTTTTCCAGGACATCCAGAAGAGAATTGTCTTCGCCCTCAACGAAAGGTGCGTCCATGGACACGTGTCGTGCTGCCACGCCGAGTGTTGTTTCAACTTCCTCAGTAGGTATTTCCAGCACATCAGCCAGCTCTTCCGCAGATGGTTCACGCTCAAAGGTTTGCTCCAATTCTGAGAAGGCCCTGTTGATTTTGTTCAGCGAGCCGACTTTATTCAAAGGCAATCGCACAATCCGGGATTGCTCTGCCAATGCCTGGAGGATTGACTGGCGAATCCACCATACGGCATATGAAATAAACTTAAATCCGCGGGTTTCATCAAATCGTTGTGCCGCTTTGATCAGACCTAGATTACCCTCATTGATCAGGTCACTCAGTGACAATCCCTGATTTTGGTACTGTTTTGCCACAGACACCACAAAACGCAGGTTGGCCTTCGTGAGTTTTTCCAGGGCAATCTGATCACCTTGTTTGATCCGCTTTGCCAGGTCCACTTCTTCTTCAGGAGTCAGAAGGTCGACCTTACCGATTTCCTGCAGGTATTTCTCCAGGGATTGACTCTCCCTGTTAGTAATCGATTTTGTAATCTTTAACTGCCTCATTCACTGAAAGTTGAACCTATTGTTAATGGTATTTGTCGTTAAATAAAAAGACCAACAACCGTTGATCTTCGCCCCTTCGGATATCGTATCTACAAGTATTGTACCGTCTCTTTAAAAAGTCCAAAACGGCCGCGAAGATATAGCATTTCATCCTTGGTGTCAAGCCCTCGTTATTTCCGCGCTAAATCACATCTCTATAAAATAGTTGCGAGGGAAAAAAGTTTCAGGGGTTAGAAATAAATTTTTTCGTTTATTGCGCCCTTACACAACCCCCGTCAAGATACTTTGGTCAGGAACAACATGAAAAGGGTCTCGTTTGGCTTAGAGTTTATTTTTCGTGCATCTCCCACGATCCTTTATCAATTTCTTACCACTCCGGCTTGTCTGACACGCTGGTTTTGTGACAAGGTGGATATCGATCAAGATCTGTATACTTTCTCGTGGCAGGGGAATGAAGAGGTAGCCGAACTGGTAGATGACATTGAAGATGAGCGACTGCGGTTCCGATGGGATAATGCACCACCGAATGAATTTCTTGAATTCCGGATGTACAAATCTCCTGTCACGGAGGAAACCGTACTTGAAATCACCGACTTTGCCAATGACAGTGAGGTTGCGGATCAACAACTCTTCTGGGAAAGCCAAATGAAAATTCTCCGTCAGGAAACTGGCGGGTAACATGATTGTCCTGTCATCCTGCAGGAACAGCGATACTCACCGAGCGACTAAAGTATTCTGTCAAGCTCACATAGATTTCAACACGTTGTATTCCTTCAATCGGGTAAATAGAAGATCTGAGCAATTCGGTCAATTCCGCCTTATCGTGACATACGATCCTGGCAAGTATGGTATGGGGACCTGACACAAAGTAGGCTGCCAGAATTTGGCGAATTTCTTTCAACCTTGTTACTACGTCATCATGGAGGTCATCGCGCACAAGATCGATACCAAGGAAGGCACACATTTTGAACCCCAGTTCTTCATGATTAATGGCGAGTGTAGAACCAAGTACGATGCCCGCTTGTTCCAATTTGCGCATGCGTACATGCACTGTACCACTCGATATATTGAGGAGCTTTCCAACTTCGGTATAAGGCGTCTTGGCATCCTGGATGAGTAGTTTAAGAATTGCGTAATCAAGTTCGTCCAGCTTGTCCATCTGACGATCCAATTTTGGGGCTCCACCAAGATATACATTTATTTTGTGCTTTTGTCTAAAACCAAATACAGTCTGCGGGAATATGGTATGATATTCGCGGACTTTTTATCACAAATGCCAGCATCGCAAAACAACAGGACATATAAAGTGTGGGAGCCAACCCTTCTTGCACTCTGTACGATTGTGGGACTTCTTGCAGGGAGTCAGCTTTTCAAGCAACCCTCAGGGACTTCGCCGGGTCTGCAAACGACCAAACAAGATAAAGGACGTGAACTCAACGAAATCGTGCGGTTTATCGAGGAAAAATATGTCGACGAGGTCAATACCGATGCACTGATATCTTCAGCGGTGTCCGCTCTTCTCAAGGATCTGGACCCCCATAGTGGCTATCTCTCCCCTGCTGAAGTGCGCGAACTCAACGAGAAAATGGAAGGTCACTTTGAAGGAATCGGTATCGAATTCCAACGGGTATTGGATACCGCAATTGTTCTTTACGTAAATCCGGGTGGACCTGCTGACAAGTCAGGTCTTCGCATGTTTGACCGCATCATCTCTGCCAATGACAGCTTACTTATTTCCCCGACCCTGACAGAAAAAGATATGATTTCCGTGTTGCGCAATTCCAAAGAATCCAAAGTTAAATTGGAGATTGTAAGACCTGGCGTGGATTCCCTGATCACAGTATCTATGGAACGTGCTGAAATTCCCTTGAAAAGTGTGGATGGCGCTTACATGATTCAACCCGATATTGGCTATATCCGTATCAATAGATTCAGTGCAAAGACATATAAAGAGTTTATGGACCATCTTGAGCATCTCGTGCAAAAGCAAAAGATGCGCGATCTGATCATTGATGTGAGACAGAATCCCGGAGGTTACCTCAAAGAAGCGGTGAATATCCTGAGTCAGCTCTTTGAAGAAAAAGGGCTGCTGCTCGTGTACACGGAAGGAGATAACGCTCCCCGTGCTGAATACCATACGACAGGAAATCCATTTTATCCTGTATCCAATATCGTCGTTCTGGTGGACGAAGGATCTGCGTCCGCAAGTGAAATTCTGGCAGGCTCGCTTCAGGATCATGACCGCGGCGTGATCATCGGTACCCCTACATACGGCAAGGGACTTGTGCAGGAACAATATGCACTCAGCAACGGTGGAGCACTGAGGCTTACTGTCGCACGCTACTATACACCCTCCGGGAGACTTATTCAAAAACCATATACTAACGGGGATTCGGTGTCAGAATATGAACGAGAATCGGGCGATACGGCTCAGTATTATACTACACGGGGACGGGAAGTGAATGGGTCTGGCGGTATCACTCCCGACATCCTCATCAGGCAGGATTTCGATTGGAATGATAAGCGCTTCAGCCAATTGTACAAAGATGTCCTGGAGTATGCCATCCATGGATATCATGAGAACTCGGTGTACCAGTCACTTGAAGATCTGATGCTTCGATTTCCCCCGAAAGAAGAACTCGCAGAAGATTTAATACAGTATTATAAGACGCAAAACAGAGCAGATCACCCAATCGATGCTACGTTCATCGCAGACAACAACGGTTACGTGCGCACGATGCTCATGGGCATGGTAAGTACAGCTCACTTCGGACATGACAGCTGGTTCAAGATCATGAATGTGGAAGACCCGGTCATGCAAAAAGCACTGGAAGTAATCAAAGACGATCGAAAGACAACTTTGAAATATTAGCACGGAGATTTTTTATTCCCGCAGGAAATTGAAATTCCCCTTCGAATTGTAGGTTGCAATTACAGACGGCTTACCCGTCATCTTCTCGTCCCGACGGTGGCGGACCACATAGTTCGCTGCTTTAATGACTTCAGAACTGATCTCTCCGAAGCCTTTAGGCCATGGCTGGCCCGAAATGTTGGCAGAAGTAGACACAATCGGACGCCCAAATTGCCGAATCACTGCCTGGCAGAACAGATCTTGTACGACACGTATCGCTACGGTTTTTTTTTCAGAGTAGAGAATACGAGGTAAAATTTTGACATCCGGGTACACAATCGTCAATGGCTGTCGATGCATGGACAGAAGGGTTTCGACACGCGGATGAATGCGTGGTGCGTAATGTTTCAGCATCTCAATACTGTCGACCAGTACGATCAATGTGGCAGAAAGGGGACGTTTTTTGATTTTGTAGATCTTTTCAATGGATTTTTCGTTGTATGCATCGCATCCCAGGCCCCAGATGGTATCGGTCGGATATAAGACGATGCCGCCTTTTTCCAGGGTGGCAACCACCTCAGCCACTTCTGAGTCCCATAAATTGTCTTCCATTTGCCCTGATTTTGTCCCGATTACCAACATCAATCCGTAAATTTCAGCGTTTTAGAGTCACGTTTAACAGATTTCACAGGAGAAGGACGGGATAATGCAACGGAAAAATACAACTCCATACCAAACGCTCATCATGATTATTGGCTGCCTGTTGTTTTGCAGCGCTCCGGTACCGGTAAAGGCATTTCATATCATTGGTGGAGAAATTACCTACCGATGTATGGGTCCGGGAGATTCCGGAACCATGAATTATACATTTGTGATGACCGTCTACCGGGATTGCGCCGGACTTGGAGCGCAGTTTGACAACCCGGCAGAAATCGGAATTTACGAGTTTGAAAATGGTACCTACACCTACGTCCAGGACTTTGATGTTGCTCATGGAGCCATCGTAGAGGTACCACCGCCTGATGATCCATGCCTCCTAGTTCCTTCGACTGTATGCGTCCAAAGAGCTGTGTATGACTTCAATCTGAATAATCTCAAAGTCATTGATGGGAGCTACATCATTTTCTGGAGACGCTGCTGCCGTAATGAGTCCATTAATAATATTATAGATCCTCGAAATGTGGGTGCTACCTTCAGCGTGGAAATCACTGCAAGTGCCCAACTGCTCTGCAATGAAAGCCCCACATTCAAAGCCTTCCCTCCCACCGTGATTTGCGTAAATCAGCCATTGATGTTTGACCATTCAGCCGTCGATGCCGAAGGTGATCAACTGGTATACGAATTTTGTGCGCCACTGGAGGGTGGTGGTCCGGTAGGAGGTCAGGGAGGTGGCAGCGGAAATGAAAGAGCTTGCAATGGCATCCGGCCCGATCCTGCAAACTGCCCTCCCCCATTTCTTCCCGTTGCTTTTGTGGCACCGACATACACAGCATTAAACCCCCTCAGTGGTAACCCTAAAGTCACGATAGATGCCAATACCGGGTTGATCACAGGCATTCCCACATTACTCGGTCAATTCGTCGTCGGTGTCTGTGTCAAAGAATATCGCAATGGAGAATTGCTCAGTGTCTTGCAGCGTGACTTTCAGTTCAATGTGTCTACCTGCGAGATTGCTGTTGAAGCAGAGATCGAATCTGATACAACTTTGGGTATTCAGCGCTTTGTGGTGAATTCATGCGGTGATTTCACGGTGGACTTTGTGAATCTGAGTCAGCGTGAGACAAACATTGTCGCTTATGAATGGAAATTTGATCTGGGTAATGAAATAAAAATGGTCGATACACGACACGCTTCTGTCACCTTCCCCGGACTCGGAACATATCTGGGGACAATGATTATCAACAAAGGACTCACGTGCACAGATACAGCGGAGATCCTTGTGAATGTCTTCCCGGAGATCAATTCTGATTTTGAATTTGAATATGATACCTGCTTTGGTGCCCCGGTGGAGTTTACGGACAAATCCTTCAGTGGAAGCGGACAGCTTACGAATTGGTACTGGAATTTCGGAGATAACCAATCGTCACAAGCACGCAATCCGAATCACCTGTATCCTATTCCAGGTAATCATCCGGTGACACTCCGTGTACGAGACATCAATGCGTGCGAAGATGTAAGTACACAGGTGATTTCTTATTTCCCCGTACCCCCGGTGATTATCGTAGAGCCGAGCACATTCAATGGATGTGCACCCGCATCCATCAAGTTCAACAATCTCAGCATACCCATTGATGAAACATATGACATCCTCTGGGATTTTGGTGACGGCAGCCAGAGTACGGAAATCAGTCCCACACATACCTATGAGAACGAAGGTGTATACTCACTGCATATCTCCATCACAAGCCCGATAGGGTGCTATATCGAGGCAGACTTCGGGAGTTGGATCAATGTACGACCTTCACCAGAAGCCGGATTCAGCTATACACCTGATATCCTGAACAATTTCAACTCCGAAGTATTTTTTACAGATCAATCCATCTATGCTGCGGGCTGGCAATGGACATTTGGAGACGAGGGCATTGCCTTTGTCAGAAATCCAACACATATGTTTATTGATACAGGTATTCAACACATACAGCAAGTGGTCTTTCATGTCAACGGGTGCACGGATACTGCATACGCAACCATTGATGTGATTCCTGAGGTACGCTATTACCTACCGAATGCTTTTACACCCAATTTTGACTCGAAGAATGATAGTTACAAAGGAGTGGGTATTGTGGAGGGCATGACAGAGTTTGAGATGTCGATCTGGTCGAGATGGGGTGAGCAGGTTTTTCGAACCACTGACCCACGGGAAAGCTGGAATGGACGCATGGAAAACACAGGCGAGGATCTGCCCCCAGGCGTCTATGTGTGTGTTGTGAAGTACAGGGATCCAAGAAATAATCCTGTGGAAATCAAGGAGTTTGCGACTCTGATTCGATAAGAAACGGGTTCAGGAAAATCCCCTGAATCTCGCTGTATAACTCAAAACAAATGCTATCTTTGCCGCCCGTTTCGTTAAAAAATCTGAGTCATGGACGTGATTAAGTTTGTACACAACGAAATCTCCCGCAAGGCGGATTATGGAGATTTCAGAGCAGGCGACAATGTCATCGTGAGTTATAAGATCATCGAGGGCAACAAAGAACGTCTGCAGGACTTCCGTGGCGATATTATCCAGATCAAGGGCGAGGGTGCCGCAAAGACCTTCACCGTGCGCAAAATCTCCAATGGCGTAGGTGTGGAACGTATTTTCCCCTTTCATTCACCGAATATCAATGAGGTGAAAGTCCTGAAACGGGGCAGAGTGCGTCGCGCCCGCTTGTATTACCTGCGCGACCTCGTTGGCAAGAAAGCCCGTATCAAGGAAAAACAAGATAGCAGGGACAAAGAGGAATAGACCCTGGTCTTCACTCCCGACTTGCTTTCATCTTCCCCTGATTTTTATCGTGATAACAAACAAGCAGGCAATTGCAGTGTTTCTTGTAGTCTATGCGCCTTCTAGCTCTCGCTGTCCTGCTCTTTATCATTGATTGGTTTGCGTTTCAGGCCGTCTCCTATTTGCTGCAAGACGCGAATCCGCTGCTGATGAATCTTGTTGTTGCAGGCTTTTGGTCTGTGCCGGTGATCTCCATCATCTATACGTTTTTGGCCGACCGCGGTTGGACAACGACATGGCCCAGGTCGGTCAAAGTCATCTTCACCTCGTTGATCTTCATCCTGTATTTTTCAAAACTCCTGATGGGCACTGTGATAGCAATTGATGATTTGCGTCGTGGTATTGCCTGGCTTATTGGGAGTCTCGTGCCTGAAACCGGATTTTCTGCTGCACGCATGCCCTTTATGAGTAAACTCGGATTTGCCATAGGTTTGATTCCTTTACTTTCTCTTACCTATGGATTGATTCGCAATCCTTATCGCTACAAAGTCTTTCGAAAAGACATCCTGTTGCCGGATATTCCGGATACAATGGATGGACTGCGTCTGGTTCAGATTTCTGACATCCATGCAGGAAGTTTCCTGGCGAAGGATCGGGTGCGCAAGAGCGTGGAAATGATTAATGCCTTAGATCCCGATTTTGTCTTCTTTACCGGAGATCTGGTAAATAACTCCGCGCATGAAGTCGATGCCTATATCGATACCTTTCGTGAGATCAAAGCAACACATGGTATTTTCTCGGTCTTCGGCAATCACGACTATGGTGATTATGTGCGATGGTCAAGTGCTCAGGCGAAGCAAGACAATCATGAGAAGTTAAAACTTCAGCATAAAAGACTTGGCTGGGATTTGTTGCTGAATGCGCATCGCGTGATCAATGTCCAGGGAGGTAAAGTCGGAGTGATCGGCGTAGAAAATTATTCCGCACATCCTCGTTTTCAGAAATACGGTGATATGGGTTGCGCGATGGAAGGATTGGAAAAAACAGATCTCACCATTTTGCTTTCCCACGATCCCTCACATTGGGACGATGAAATCCTGCCACGCTACCCCACCATAGACCTCACGCTGTCAGGGCACACTCATGGTTTTCAATTTGGTATCGAACTCACCGAAGCCATTAAATGGAGTCCGGTGCAATATATGTACAAGCGCTGGGCGGGATTGTACCAGGAAGGCCATCAATATCTTTATGTCAATCGGGGGCTTGGATTTCTAGGCTATCCTGGTCGTGTCGGAATTCTTCCCGAAATCACCCTGCTTACAATCCGGAAAGGTCTTGTGAAATAGGTGGTATCTCCTTGATGGCGACTAGTTTTCTTTCATGAGACACCTTGTGTGGACTTGTTGAATTCCGGCAATACCTGTTTACGTACTTTTGACGACAAATCAGACAATCACATGTACAGACTATTAAGCGTTATTTTCATTGCCGGCGTGATGTATTTGACGGCTTGCAAGAATGAAGTTTCATATCATAGAGAACAGTTGACAGGTCATTGGGCGGTATATGGAGCGGAACGTGATGGAAAGGGGACAACGCTTCTGAACGGTGCGATTTTCCAATTCCAGGAAGATGGAAGCATGAATACGAATATTACGGGACAGGAAATCAGCGGCCCTTTTGATCTGGAGGAGAACAAAATCAATTTCCAGGGAACTGAGAAAATGGTCTTCGAAATTGGGATGTTCCACGGCGATACTCTGTCTCTGAATACAGAGTTACAGGGCATGCATTTCATTCTGGATTTGCATCGTACAAACACGGAATCTCAATAAACACAAACGTGAGCGTTGTGAGTGCCTGGTCTGCCATAGAAAAAAAAGTGCGATACACCATGCGGTTGATGATTGTCATTTTCTATCTGTGTGGTACAATCCCTGTTTTTGCTTTGGAGGCAGATCTCGGTATCACCAGATTTGAAACTCCTGAGAAGTCGTACGTTGAGTTTTTTATTTATATCCTCGGCAATTCGGTCACGACGGTCTCCATGGATTCCCTTCGTAATGCAAGTGTCAATGTCACATACTTCGTGCATGCAAACGGGGAGATCATCACAGGTGATCGTTACAACCTTGTCTCTGCAGGTCCGGATGGGGTTGCAGATTTTATGGACTTGCGCCGACACTTTCTGCATTCCGGCCGGTACACGATCACCCTCGAACTAAAGGACAATCACGACACAATGAATGCTGTCATGCTGAGCAAAGAATTTGTGATTGAACCACACAGCGTGACACTCGCGCAATCCGATATTCAGCTGCTCGGGCATCTGGAACCTGCTTCAGAGGAAGGTGTTTGGACGAGAAGTGGATGGCGGATGACACCATTGCCTTATTCCTGGTGTCGTGCAGAACAGGATAAATTGTATTTCTATCATGAGCTCTATCATACGAACGTCAGTCCCGGAACAGACTTCTCGATCCGATATGCGATTTTGCCCAAGGGTAGCCCGGACAAAATCCTGTTGCAGGCGTATAAACGCATGAAACCAAAACAGGTGAACACAATCGTACAAGCAATTGATATTAAGGGGTTGAGTTCAGGAGAATATGTTTTGCAAGTTGGTGTATTCGATCACGAGCGCAACCAACTCTCTATTGTTGAAAAAACATTTATTCGCAGCAATCCGACTGCTGATCAACAATGGGTAGAAAGTGCAGGGAGTTTCTTTGAAGAGAGTTTTACACATCAGATGGATGAAGACTCATTGCGCTATGCCTTGAAAGCGATCGCACCGAAAGTTTCGCAGATCCAGATTCCTGTCCTGAATTATCTCCTGGAAAAAGGAGAACCGGAAAATCAGCGTCGTTTTCTTCACCAATATTGGTTGGAATCAAATCCTGTGGTGCCCGAAAAATCCTATCGGGAGTACATGCAACTGGCGGCAGCAGTGGATAAACAATATCATTCCGCGTTCGGATACGGCTTTGAGACAGACCGGGGACATATCCTGCTGAAGTATGGTTTCCCTGATGATATCATTGCAGTAGATGATGAGCCCAGCGCTCCGCCATATGAGATTTGGTTCTACAATGATTTTCCTGTGACGAATCAGAGCGATGTACGCTTTCTTTTTTACAATCCATCGTTGGCAGGAGGAGATTACAAGTTGCTGCATTCTACTGCGATCGGAGAAGTGCAAAATCCGCGGTGGCAGATGCAGTTGTATAGTGATGCACTTTCAGAACCCGAAGGCGGAGATTTTATTGATGCCCGGGATGTGCGTGACAATTTTCACAGGAGGGCAGTGGAGTATTTCGAGGATTAAGAGCTCAGTCACAACAATTCTTTCACTCTTTCAGCCATGCAATCTCGCCCCCATAGATGAAATAAAAGAATGCGCCGACAAGAAGCGGAGCGAGAATGGAAATGGCCATCACATAATAATACTTTCTGCCGATGCGCGCGGGTTCGATGAGATCAGCGATCCAGGAGATGAGCAAAAGAGCCGCGATGACAACAGGCAGAATGAGACAAATGTAGCTGGCAACATATTCATCCATGAGCCAGAGAAGCCCATAGAAAATGAGTTGCAACAAAAAGATCTCAAACACAGTTAATCGTAGCATCGTAGAGCGTGCACTTAAGAACATTACTACAGAAAGCCAACAGTATAAAAATACGATAGCGCAGGACTCTTACGTTTGACATGACGGTATTAGCATGAAATACCTCACAATCCGGGAAATGAAATATATCACCATACTCACAAACCTTTTTTTCGTTGTACTGACTGCATTGGGACAAGAGGTGCCACAGAATGAAGCCGGGTTCGACTCTTTGTACACCAGGCGTATACAGCTCGAAGAAATCGATGGTGTCTATATTCCCCGGGATCTCAATGATGCCTTTGCGGAACTTAAACGACTTTCCTCTCCGGCAAGTCTGCAGAAGTTTCAAAGTGCGACAGAAGATGTAGCGCGTGCCAAACTCCACTTCGGTCTCGGCCGCTGGATGATCGTGAACTGGGGATTTTATGAAGGCTCACGATTGTCACATTATCTGAAGCTGGCCGGGCTTGAGCATCCGGATGATATGGCCAGGGTCATCCTGGTCTGTTTTCATCGACATCTGAATCAAAGAGAACTGAGGTTTGAGGAAGAAGTCGCATTCTATCAGGTCCAGCGTGAAAAGGAGCGTCTGGAGCGGGAGAACAGGAAAGAAGTGATTTCAGAGGAGAAGCATATGAAGAAGCATTGAGTTCATAGTCGTAGATTGTGATAAAATAAAGAAGATGTCAACTCTGGAATTGAGGAAAAAACTCATCGATAAAATCCAAAGCACGGAGGATCAGGATTTGTTAGAAGAAGTCTATCGACTCCTTGATCCGGATGTTGAAGACCTGGAAATCTACAAATTGAATCATGACCAACTTGACGCTGTAGTAGAAGCAAAAAATCAGATTAGACAAGGTCATTCTCTCACAGATGAACAAGCAAACAAGGAGATTGATGAATGGCTAAACAAGTAATCTGGTCTGCAAGGGCGCAGCAAGACAGAAAAGAGATCCTTAACTATTGGATACAGCGAAACAGGTCGAATATCTACAGCAAAAATCTCAACACTCTTTTTAAGAATGCGACGAAAATCATCTCGGAATTCCCAAAAATTGGCAAGCTGACAGACGATAAAACCCTAAGAATTAAGATAGTCCGGGATTACTTGATGATCTATCAAGAGACTCAAACACAGATCCACATTTTGACTATATGGGATAGCAGACGAGACCCGGATAAACTTGAGAAAATAGTCGCTGGACGGTAGATTCGGTATCGAATTATTGGTACCCAAATCGGCTTTAGCCTCTATTTCGCAAACCCCATCCCTTCACAGAAAACCTGTCCAGAATCTAAAATTTCTACTTTTGCCCCGCATTTTCATCGGACAACCCTCTGTAACCTAAGCGCATATGGCTAAGAATCTGTTGATTGTAGAGTCTCCGGCGAAAGCCAGGACTATCGAAAAATTCCTCGGAAAAGACTTCACCGTTCGCTCCAGCTATGGGCATATCCGCGATCTGGAGAAAGAAGGCATGGGGATCGATATCGAAAACAACTTCAAACCGAAATACATCATTTCCCCGGAAAAGAAGAAGGTCGTCAAAGAACTCAAAGACTGGGTGAAGAAAGTAGATAATGTCTGGCTTGCGACAGACGAAGACCGCGAAGGTGAAGCGATCAGTTGGCATCTCTGCGAAGTACTCGGTCTTGATGAGAAGACCACGAAACGCATCGTCTTTCATGAAATCACCAAGTCGGCGCTCCAAAACGCAATCGCCGAACCGCGTACCGTCGACATCAACCTGGTAAATGCACAGCAGGCACGACGTATCCTTGATCGTCTTGTCGGGTTTAGTTTATCTGAATTGCTCTGGCGTAAAATCAAAGGCAAACTCTCAGCCGGGCGTGTCCAGTCTGTTGCCGTAAAACTGATCGTCGAGCGTGAACGGGAAATCAATGCGTTTGAAGCTGTACCGTTTTTCAGGGTCGTAGCTGAGTTTGAAGTCATCGACGATGCCGGTGTTGTAAAGAAATTTAAAGCTGAACTACCAAAACGTTACGATCGTGAAGAAGATGCACGTGCATTTCTCGAAGCATGTAAAAAGGCGACGTTTACCGTAGGACAAGTTGAGACAAAACCTTTTAAGAAACGTCCTGCACCACCATTTACGACATCCACCCTTCAACAGGAAGCAAGTCGTAAGATGGGTTTCGCCGTGAATCGCACCATGCGCACTGCACAAAGACTATATGAAGAAGGCTGGATCACGTATATGCGTACAGATTCTACAAATATGAGTCCGACTGCAGTCGAAAACATGGCTGCACACATCGCATCCCAATTCGGAAAGCAATATGTGCATACGCGTCAGTATGCGACCAAAAAAGCAAACGTGCAGGAAGCGCATGAAGCGATACGTCCGACCTACATCGATCGCATGCAGGTGAGTGATGACTCCGATATGCAACGTCTCTATGAACTGGTCTGGAAACGCAGCATCGCATGCCAGATGGCGGATGCAGAATTCGAACGTACAAAAGCACAAATCCTGATTTCTACAAGACCAAAAGATAACCTCGAAGCGCAGGGAGAAGTCTTGAAATTCGACGGCTTTCTGAAAGTCTATCTCGCTGCCCGTGAAGATGATGAAGACGAAGAACAGGAAGGTATTCTGCCTCCACTCGCCGAAGGTCAAACTCTGACCCTCGGAAAGATGGATGCAACGGAATCCTTCACAAGGCCTCCAGCCAGATATACTGAAGCATTGCTCGTCAAGAAACTGGAAGACCTCGGTATCGGTCGTCCCTCAACCTATGCGCCGACGATCACCAAGATCATGGAAGAGGGACGTGGCTATGTCGTCAAAGAAAGTCGTCCGGGTGTCGAGCGCACATTGCGTAGCATGACACTCAGTAATGGGAAGATCACTTCAACACAGAAAACAGAAAACACGGGAGCCACATCAAATCGGCTCTATCCTACCGATATGGGCATGCTTGTGACCGATTTTCTGTCACAGCACTTCGATGAGATCATGGATTATAGTTTCACGGCGGAGATCGAAAAGGAGTTTGACATCATCGCAGAAGGTGATCTCGAATGGCACAAAATGATCTCTGACTTCTACGGCCCATTCAAAAAAGGTCTGGAGCATACGAAAGAGACTGCTGAGCGTGCAAAAGGAAAACGTATTCTTGGTATTGATGAAAAGACCGGCCACTCTATCCTGGTGCAGATGAGTCGCTATGGTCCTGTCGTGCAGATCGGCACAAAAGAAGAAGTCGGAGAAGAAGGGAAACCACGCTTCGCCAGTCTGAATCGCGGACAATCGATGGAGTCCATCACACTCGAAGATGCTCTTGAGTTATTCAAACTTCCGAAGACCCTTGGTGAATACAAGGGACTTGAGGTCTCCGTGGCTACCGGCAGGTATGGCCCGTATGTAAAATACGGCGAAGCATTCATCTCGATGCCACGAGGCACTGATCCCCTGGCAGTGGATCTTGCGCGTGCGATTGAACTGATCGATGAAAAAGAAGTACAGGATCGCCCCATGGGAGAATATGATGGCAAACCCATCACGAAAGGCAAGGGCAGATTCGGACCGTACATCAAATGGGATGGCATCTTCATAAACGTGCCAAAGAAATACGATCACGACACCCTGAGCCTCGATGACGCACACACTCTTATCGCTGCAAAAGTCAAAAAAGAAGCAAACCGGTTTGTGCAGAAGTGGGAGGCTGAAAAAATCTCTATTGAGAATGGTCGATGGGGACCTTTCATCCGACATAAGAAAAAAAGTATCGCTCTCCCGAAAATCAACGGCCAGAAGATCACCTCAGAGCAAGCAGCTACGCTTACGCTGGAAGAGGTGAAAGAGATCATCAAAGGTGAGGTGCCGAAGAGTGTGGTCGAGAAGATGGGATGAAAAACTCAAGTGCAAACTCAAGTGCAAGTGCAAGCGCAAATCGAAGCGTAGCGGAGACCCCGAACCTCCCTAACCGGGAGTCAGGCGCAGTCGAGGGACTCAAGTGTGTGCAAATGGAGCGAAACTTGCCTACCGGTGTCTAAACTCTCAACATTTCTAAGCTATCCTTCATCGCTTCCTCATTCCTGAACTGCGAATAGATTTCTGTTGTAGTAATCAACATTTGCGTGGTGTTTTCGATGAGTTACTTCGATTCTATTGGTCTCATTTCATTGAATCAAACACCGAGGCATAGAGCATGAATTTTCATACTTCTCCTTCAACTTTCTTCGACCGCTATAGCCTTGGCGACGGCGGTTTATTCCTCTTCGACCGTCCGTAGCTACGGCGTAGGCGGTTGATCCCTGCCTACCGGGCAGGCAGGTGTTTATCCATTGATCCTTTGATCCCTAATAATCACATCCTCTCTCTTATCAGTTTCGATGCGATACAATATATAATCGCTGATCTGCGCAATAACGGATGATAAGTGATGAGCGATGGTTGATAGAAGCAAATTACATCCAACTCTTGTTATCTTTCTCAATGCGGAAAGTATATAATCCCGTATCTGGGCAATAATGGATGATAAGTGATGAGTGATGGTTGATAGAAGCAAATTACATCCAACTCTTGTTATCTTTCTCAATGCGGAAAAGTATATAATCCCGTATCTGGGCAATAATGGATGATAAGTGATGAGCGATGGTTGATAGAAGCAAATTACATCCAACTCTTGTTATCTTTCTCAATACGGAAAAGTATATAGTCCCTGATTTGCTCAGCCTTCCTGATAGGTATAAACGGAATACTCACCTCTCCTGACGCCGTATACATTGACACTGTCGCGAGATCACGTCGCCATTGATAGAACGACTGATTGACGCTCACTGCCTGGATTTTGTACAACTGCAGCATCTTGTATTCATCGCCGATGACGCCGCCTTTGAGCATAGCAAGGTCTGGATGCAGGAAGAGTCGCTTCTTGCGATAATACACATGTCCCATCCAGATGGCAATGGGCAGATAGAGCCAGACCGCAAAGGCAAGTTGCCGTTCCAGCACAAGACCGACGATTGAGAGAACCACGCACGGTAAGATTCCCGCAAATAAAATAAACCTGAATCTCGCCGAGGGATGAATGCCATGTTCCTCATACACCGCACCGGGTGCCTCAGAAATCACACTTGCCACAGTGCGATCGACATGTGACTGATAGCAACCAGGGACTGCGATGGATTTGTCGCCAAGCACTTCCACGCTGGATGCCTGGTACAGGCTCAGTTTGAAAATGCCGAAGAGCTTGCGCAATGGGTTGGTACTCCATCCGATCAATTGAATTTTGTCCTTCTGTGCACTCTTTTCTCGACGCGTAAGAAGTCCCGATTCAAGCTTGAAGCCGTTCACTGTCTTCCAGAACCGCATGTTGTAATACACGAAGACCGTGCGCACAAGGCTGACAAAAAACGAAATCAATAAAAACACCGGAATGGCGATCAGCGCCAGCATGAATGAACCTCTGGCCAGCGTTTCGACTTCGTCGCCAATACGACCAAAAATATCCGCGTTCTTCAACGCATCGTTCACATCCTCAGCGATCGCAAAGAAGAAGGCAAAGATGATCCCCGCAGTCCGCAGGTGATTCTGGCTCACACCGATCTTCAATAAATCTATAGGTCGCAGATGGAGGATGAGTTCGCGTGCTTCTTTTTCTTTCCGTTCTTCTTCGCTCACATCCTTACCTACGAGTTCCGCTTTCTGCGCCAGAATATAATCACGAAGCTGTTCAGCCTGTCTTTTTTCCAGGGCATCAAATGATGCTTCCTGCTGGCTGCTCCCCGCGCTATCGATCTTCACCCGCACGACACCGAAGGCCTGGTGTACGATGTTTTGTTCAAAGTCGATCGATTGTATTCTATCAAAGGGAATATTGAGTTTGATCCTGCGCAAAAAGCCTCTCTCGATGATCAGGTGATCATTCGCGATCCAATAATAGAATCTGAAGTATTCAATCACCGAACCCGTCAGAGAGATCATCGCGAGAATACCGATGACGAACCCAATCCAGACTTCAAAGTTTCCTTTAGGATTGAAGAGGAGTACCAGCACAACAGGCCATAGTTGCCTGACCAGCATCCGTACGAATTTCAATAAGATCAGGATGATCGCGGCAATGGACTGACGTTGTGGCGAGAACAGGTCACTGTTTTTCATTGCTTTATCGGGTCCTTGGTCCTTGATGCTGGGTGCTGGGCAAATAGGAAGCTCCCCTCCCTTTGCATAGCAATCTAATTTGTTTAGACCTTCCTTTAATGGGAGGAGCCGGGGGTGGGTTCTCACTCTTCTTCATCCTGTGCCGTTGTTTTCCGGAGAATATATTCCTTCAGATGCTGCGCTTCTTCATCCAACAGTCCGGGAATCGTGATGTCACTTCCTTGTCCACCGGCGGTGTAGATATTCAGCTTGCTCAGGCCGAAGGCACGCTCGAAGACACCTTGCCGGATATCCACATGCTGGATACGATTAAATGGAACAGCGATCTGTTTCTTATACAGCCATCCTGTTTTGTAAAGGATATCATGCATCCGGAGGGCGTATCCTTTGTAAGGAAAGCCCTTGATAATGAATATTACCTGCAACAGAGAAAACACAATAACCACCGCATAGGCGAGCAAGGGTACCCATGTGGGCAACTGTGTGACCGGAATAGCAATGGTGATCCCTGCAATCAATACCGCACACCACAATCCGACAGATAAGAGGAGTAATCGCCGGTACGATTGTTGCAATGGTTTCCAATCCAAACCGCCGGCCGATGGAAGCAACGACAGATCGATCTGTACATTCTGAAAAATCTCCTGCTGCATCATACGACTGCGGATTGCGTGGTGGATTCTGCGCTTATTCCTTCGACCGCACTGGTGATTGTCTGCAATATTGTTCTCGCTTGTGCCAATGACCTGACATTTTCTTTGATGAGAATGAGATTCGTGCCGGATTGTTTCAGGATGAGATCATGCTTCCTTCCCTGTGTCGCCATAAATGAAAGGAAAATCCTGAAAAACTCCGATTCATAAAAGACTGACTGCGCGTTCTGCAGGAAGAAACATCTCAATTTCGTGTTCTTCAGGATCACCCTGTCGATACCCATCACTTTGCAATTCCAGCGCAAACGCAAGCCCTCAAAGAGCTCTGTCACGATATGCGGCATCTTGCCAAACCTGTCCATGAGTTGTCGTTGGAATTCCACCACGCCTTCCTCAGTGTCTATCTCATCGAGCTCTGTATACAGGCGTAGGCGTTCTGCAATATTGCTGACGTATTCATCCGGGATGAGCATCTCCACATCCGTCTCAATCTGTACATCGCGGACAAAGCTCCGTTGTTTCGAGAGATCTTCTTCAAAGAGTTCGCGGTATTCTGTTTCTTTCAATTCCTGTAAAGCTTCTTCAAGGATTTTCTGATACGTGTCATAGCCGATATCGGTAATGAAGCCGCTTTGTTCTGCTCCAAGCAGATTACCGGCACCACGGATATCAAGATCGCGCATCGCAATGTCAATACCACTGCCTAGATCGGAAAACTCTTCCAGTGTGCGCAGGCGCTTGCGCGCTTCCGGTGTGAGCACACTCAACGGTGGCGCAAACAAATAGCAATAGGCCTTCTGATTCGACCTCCCAACGCGTCCACGCAACTGATGCAGGTCGCTGAGCCCAAATTGATGCGCATTGTTGATAATGATTGTGTTGGCGTTTGGGATATCGAGGCCGGACTCAATAATGTTTGTTGTGAGCAGGACATCCGTTTTCTGATCAATAAAATCTACCAAAGCTTTTTCCAGTTTATGTGCCTCCATTTGTCCATGGGCCATGGCAAATGTGACATCGGGGCAGAGCTTTTGCAACATGACAAGAATATCAGGAAGCGTTTTTACCCTGTTATGCACAAAGAAGACCTGTCCCCCGCGATGTACCTCATAGTGTATCGCATCTTTGATCAGGGCATCGTCGAAGACACGACGCTCCGTATGGATCGGTTGTCGGTTTGGTGGCGGTGTACGGATGATGGATAGATCACGTGCGCCAAGGAGTGAAAACTGGAGAGTCCTCGGGATCGGTGTGGCGGTGAGCGTGAGAGTGTCCACATTCACTTTGAGCCTGCGCAGTTTTTCCTTGGCTGCGACACCAAACTTTTGCTCTTCATCTACAATCAGGATACCCAGGTCTTTGAAACCGATATCCTTATTGAGTAATCCATGTGTACCGATAATGACGTCGATTTTACCTTCTTTCAATTGCTCAAAAATCTTCTTGCGTTCTGCTGTTGTCTTAAATCGGTTTACGTATTCGACGTCAACACCAAATTCACCAAGACGTCCCCTGAAAGTATTGAAGTGCTGTAAAGCAAGGATCGTAGTTGGCACAAGAACTGCTGCCTGTTTTCCTGCAGTCACTGCCTTGAAAGCCGCACGCACTGCTACTTCCGTTTTTCCAAAACCCACATCACCACATACCAGGCGGTCCATTGGAAATTCCCGCATCATATCTTCCTTCACATCCTGTGTAGCTTTGAGCTGATCCGGTGTGTCTTCATAGATAAAGGAAGCTTCAAGCTCATTCTGCAGGTAACCGTCCGGGGGAAACTCAAATCCAGGCGCTCTCTTGCGTTCTGCATACAGCTTGATCAGTTCTCCGGCGATGTCCTTGATCTTCCTTTTCGTCTTGCGCTTGAGATTACTCCAGGTGTCGCTGCCGAGTTTGTTGAGCACAGGAGGAGTCCCTTCCTTCCCGACATAGCGGGAGATCTTGTGAAGTGAGTTGATACTGACATACAGGAGATCATTGTTTTTATAGACAAGTCTTACCGATTCCTGCACGTGGCCATTGATTTCGATTTTCTCAAGGCCCGAATATCTCCCGACGCCATGATCGATATGTGTAACAAAATCTCCCGGCTGCAACTCGCGGAGCATGCGAAGTTGCAACGCTTGTTCTTGTGTAAACCCCTTACGTAACCGATAACGATGAAACCGCTGGAAGATCTGGTGATCCGTATAGCACGCAATCCCTGCAGTTTGATCGACAAAACCGGCATGAATCGACACCGGTATCGGATGATAACTCACTTTTGCTCCCAGGTCAGCGAAAATCTGGTAGAAGCGCTCTATCTGCTTTACATTGTCTGTAAACAAGTATGTGGTGATCTTCCGCCGGTCATTCTCAGCAAAGTTTTTTACCAGTAAATCGAAATTGCGGTTGAAGCTTGGTTGAGGGATTTCCTGAAAACTCACTTCTTGCTGTACAGACAAAAAACCGGCACGCTGCATCAAAATGTGAAAATTGCCCACCCCTTCGACAACTTCACGTGTTGGCAGGTATGGCCTTTCCTGAAAATATCTGAGAAGGGCATGATCATCCTGGTCCAGAAATGCAAGTCCAACTCCCTGGAACTTTTCAAAACAGATCTGTACACGATCGACGATCTGTTCCACATCGTGTATCCACAGTACCGTGTCCTCGGGAAGTATTGAGAACAGGCTGACTTTCCCGACATTGTCCGCATCAGAAAAAAGATTCGGAATGATTGACAAGTGCTGCACATTGCGCAGAGAAAGTTGCGTGAGCGGATCGAAGGTGCGGATGCTTTCGACCTCATCATCGTAGAACTCAATCCGGTACGGCCACTCATTGCCATAAGTAAAAATGTCAATGATTCCACCACGTACCGAAAATTGCCCTGGTTCGTAGACGAAATCAGTCCTCTCGAAGCCCAGGTCTATGAGTTGTTTCACGAGCTCGTCGATGTCGAGCAGTTCTTCAGTTGTGATGGCGATCCGTCGCTGCGCGAGCTGTTCCGGAGAAACGACTTTTTCGAAGATTGCTTCCGGATACGTGATGATGATCGCGCCGCGATGTCCCGTGCGCAACAGTTGATTTGCGACTTCAGTGCGCTGAAGGGTGTTCTCTGCGCTGAAGGCATCGAGTTGCATGGGACGCTTAAAGGAATCCGGGAGAAAATAGATCGGAGATTGGGGAAGCAGGTTGGTGAGTGTATTGTATTGATATGCTGCCGTTTCCTTGTCATGCGCGATCACGACATGATGTCGTCGACCTGCTAAGAACATTCCGGAAAGGACAAAGGAATCCAGAGCCCCAGGCACTTCATTCAGGATGATGCGCTGAGGTTTACGATTCTCCAGCAGACTGAGAAGCTGCTGTACCCGCGCGTCTTCTGCATAGTGGCTCAGAAGACGGTTCAAATTCTCCACGGGGCAAAGATATTTCGGATTGTGGATTGCGGATATCGGAGGAAAAATCAATTGAACATACCGAAGTCAGGATCAAGGGTGGAATGGATCAAAGGATCAAGGGAAAAACCCTTTGACCCCTTTCAAGCACCGACAGCGTGCCGCTTTATGCTGCAGCGGTGGCGCCAGGTGATTGATCCCTTGATCCTTTCTACCTTTCTTGCATGAAAATTAAGAATGTCGAGATCAAGGCACAATGTCATGATCCGCAAGGTAAGCGTGATATCCTGATCACCCAGGGCGCACGATATATTGGTCGCGATCATCAGATTGATACATACTATCAGACTCCGCATGGACGTCTCAAACTCCGGCGCGGAAATATTGAGAATGCACTCATTGCATACACACGCGAAAATGTCAGGAACCCAAAACTCAGTGATGTGCTCTTATACAAGACATATGATGCTGCCAGTCTCCAGGAAATACTTGATCGGACATTCGACAGGCAAATAGTGGTGGATAAGACCCGCGATATCTATTTCATTGATAATATCAAGTTTCATGTGGATGATGTGCAAGGCCTGGGGACATTCGTCGAGATAGAAGCTATCGATGAAGCAGAGAGGTTTGGTGAAGATGAACTGAGGAAGCAGGTCACGCAATACATGAAGATCCTTGGGATTACTCACGAAGACTTGCTTACACATTCTTATAGCGATATGATTCCGGAACATTCATGAGTGCCGATAGAACTTATCCTGCTAAACTGCTTTTGTTCGGAGAGTACACGGTGCTAAGTGGTTCCCGCGCGTTGGCCATCCCCCTTCACCTGTGGCAAGGAAGATTGAAAACAAGCGCATCAGTGACTGATCAGGACTTATTGCATTTCAGTAACTATCTGGACGAGAAAAAAATATTCTCAGGGGAGTCCTGTGTTGCATTCCGTCAGGTTGTAGCAGGCGGCTTATATTTTGAGTCAAATATCCCCCGGGGATATGGTGTTGGAAGTTCGGGTGCATTATGTGCTGCGATTTACGACCGATTCTTTGCAGATACTGCGGATGACGGTGACATCTCAAACATCAGACGAGATCTTGCTGTCATGGAAGGATATTTTCACGGCACAAGTTCTGGAATGGATCCGCTTGTTTCTCTCATGAATGTTCCAATACTC
Source organism: Saprospiraceae bacterium (assembly GCA_035292505.1). GTDB lineage: Bacteria > Bacteroidota > Bacteroidia > Chitinophagales > Saprospiraceae > DATDQA01. The sequence continues at coordinate 24,655 of DATDQA010000277.1, forward strand.
CGCGAGTTGAACAGCTATCATCTCCTCCCTGGGTTGAAATGGCCTGATGGAATACAACTGTTCCTCCTCGATTCCGGCGTAGAACGCACGACAGGGCATCTTGTGCAGGAATATCTGCAATGGACAACACACGACAACTTCAATATTCAGTGTCTGCGTCCCCTGGTACAGAGTGTCGATCATGCCATCAGCTTTTTTATAAATGCCCATCTCCCTTCGTTCTGGGAACATCTGAAGTTGATCAGCTATCTGCAATTCGACTATTTCAGGCCTATGATGACAGATTCCATCCCGGCGCTCTGGGAGTCTACATTGGATGAACCTGGTATTGCAGTAAAACTCTGCGGTGCAGGAGGAGGTGGATATTATCTGGGATTTGCGCAGGAAGGATTGGATATCATGTCCATCATCGGTGATAAGGCGACGGTGATAAGCATTCTACGATAGGTTGTTTATTCTTGTGCAACAATTCTGCGTTTCACAGTACAGGAAAAACGATCACTTTCATGCAACAAGCATTCAATCCCAACTCTGTCGCACAGTCTGATGCCGGGATCTTCGGTCTGCCCATTGACTCAGAGCAATCTCAAATCATCATCATCCCTGTTCCATGGGAAGTCACGATAAGTTATGGCTCAGGAGCATCAGAGGGACCTGTAGCGATTTTTGAAGCATCGAAGCAAGTCGACCTTTGTCATCATGATTTTCCGGATCTCTGGCGAAAAGGGATTTATTTGGAGCCGATACCGGAAGATCTCCGTTCTCTCGGAACAAAGACAAAACTTATGGCTGCACAACTTGTGAAGGCATTGGAGAACGGAATGGATCAGAGAGACCCGGCACTATTAAGTGCCTACCAGAAAGTGAATAGGGCCTGTGAAAAGATGAATCTCTGGGTAAAAGCTCGTGCTGCATATTGGCGTTCTCAAGGTAAACGCGTCGGATTAGTTGGTGGTGATCATAGTTCTCCACTCGGATACTTACAGCTACAGGCAGAAGAATATGCCGACTTTGGCCTCCTCGTCATCGACGCGCATATGGATCTCAGAAACGCATATGAAGGTTTTATGTACTCCCACGCCTCCATCTTTTACAATGCGTTGCAACTCCCGCAGATCGGCAAACTCGTGCAAGTAGGTATTCGTGACTATTGTCATGAAGAGAAAGAGTTTGTGCAACACCAACGCGATAGAGTCAAAATCTTCTTTGATCGCGATATGCGTAAAAGACTCTTCGAAGGAGAAACATGGTCAACCCTTTGTACGGAAATTATCCAGTCCTTGCCTGAAAAGGTCTATGTATCTGTAGACATCGATGGCCTTGATCCAAAGTTGTGTCCTAATACAGGTACTCCGGTGCCTGGTGGATTGCAATACGAAGAGCTCATCAACTTACTTAATGCATTGAAGGCAAGCGATAAAACAATCATCGGTTTTGATCTCTGTGAGGTCTCTCCAGGTGAAGATGATTGGGATGGAAATGTCGGCGCGCGTTTGCTCTTTCATCTCTGTGGACTGTTGTAAAAGCCATCAATATCAGCTAACTCAAAAAGTAATGCGGGATGTTAAAGTGACGACGTCATGCAGAATTTGATATAGGTGATCTTCTTCCCTTCTGCGAGATGCTGCGCTTCATAGAAAGTGCGGATACCCAGTTCTGATGCAGGTAACTCTTTGCTGTAGATATCAGCGTTGTGATACAAAAGCATACATTGATCGAGAGCATGAATCACGTCAAGGGAATAGTGATAGAGCTTTGTATCATCAGTCTTGAGATGCACGATCCCGCCCGGCTTAAGCACACCGCGATACATCTCCAGAAAATGCGGGGCTGTCAATCGCCGGTTTGCCTTGCTATCTCTTGGAAAGGGATCGGGAAATACAATCCAGATCTCCGCTATCTCGCCCTGGGTAAAAAACTGTCCCAGCTGTTCTATTCGTGTACGGAGAAATGCAGCATTTGTCAGCCCGAATTCCAACGCGCGACGCGCACCCTTCCAGATCCGGGCACCCTTGACATCTACACCGATAACGTTCCTATCCGGAAACAATTGAGCCAGGCCGACAGTATATTCTCCTTTTCCACAAGCGAGTTCCAGCGTGATGGGATTCTGGTTCTGAAAATGAGCTTTTGCCCATCTGCCTCGCATCGATTCCAGTTTTCCACAACAAGTGAGCAGTGCATGTTGTGCGCCAAAGTTTTCATACACATTTGGGAATGCAGCGACCTCTGCAAATTTCTGCAACTTGTTTCGACGACTCATACCGAAAGGTAAAACGGTAAACGGTAAACGCCTGCCTGCAGTGCATCCGCATCTCCGGAGGAGAAGCAAATGCTTCGGGACTGTGGATGGCGAAGAGCTAAAGGCCACCAGCTACAGCGTACTTAAGATTGTTTAACAAAAACGTATGAGCCGCAAGGGTGTATAGCGAAATGCACAGATGGACTTAGTTCTTTTGTCATTCCGAGCGAGGAGTGTAACGACGAGTCGAGGAATGACAAGGCTGTACACCATTACCCCCCACGAGTTCATGAAGACACGTCTTCACGAACTCGTGGGGGGGGATTATCAGGGTCGTTTGCATTCCTCGACTCACTGCGTTCGCTCGGAATGACAAATGCTCGACTTTGTGCGATCTGTCATACACACGCCGCAACACCGGATTACTTTGGGTAAAAACCCATAGCTTTGGCCGCTCAGACCGGTTATAGCTAACAGATTCACAGGATATTACTTATGAGATATTTGATTTTCATGTTTTTTCTCTTACCGGCCCTCTCCGGGCAAGCGCAATTGACATATGGATTCCGGGCAGGACTCAGTTATTCAAAACTGCTCGGTGATCAGGAGACAGATGATGCTGGAAATGAACTGGATGAATACCGGTTTGCAAGTGGTTTCCATATCGGCTTATCCATGAATTATGCCCTGACGGATTTATTCGGATTTCGAGGCGAAATTATTTTCACTCAACGCGGTACAGAATATCTGTATGACGGCGACTCCTATTATTTCCTGGAACGTCGGACACCGCGAGAACGGATTATTACGGGTCGTCGCATCCAGGATTATAATATCTCGATGGCATCCTTTGAGGTCCCCTTGATTGCCTATTTCAAGATTGGAAGTTTTGAGATATCCGGTGGTCTGAATAGTGCATTCATCCTTTCGAGTACAGGGGGCGGCTCTCTGAACTTCGAAGGTGTCGCACCAAGCGGCGATGACATTGACCCTTTCAAAGTAACGCTGCAATATAATTTCAATAAAGACGAAGCACAGGAAGCAGGCCCACCAAATTTACAGGTTCGTGTAGATGGAGTCACACTGCTCACCCCTTCTACAATCGGAGCGTACTATGATTTTGAAGAGAAAAGTGGAAATCAATACGAGGCATTTGATATCGGGCTGATTGGCGGAATTGCATTCTATCTGAACGAGGGTTTGTATCTCAGTGGCAAAGTGACATATGGTCTTACCGATGCCGACGACAATCAATATGACATTTCACTTTACAAACTCGGAGCAGACAACAGCTATATCTACAGGACAGATAAAAACCAACACCTCACCATCCAGGCATCAATCGGCTTCTTATTTTGAGTCTGTGAAGCTTCATTACAAAACCTCCGGTGCAGGTCCGCCCGTCCTCATCCTGCACGGGCTCTTCGGTATGCTGGACAACTGGCAGACATTTGCACGTCATCTTGCAGAAGAGTATCAGGTCTATATCGTTGATCTGCGCAACCATGGTCGCTCTCCGCATGATCCGGTCTTCGATTATCCCACACTTGCAGGGGACATTGTAGAATTTATCCATGATCAACAGATCGACCCTGCGACGCTCCTGGGTCATTCTCTCGGTGGGAAAATTGCAATGCAGACAGCATTGACCCGTCCTGAACTCGTAGATCGACTGATCGTGATCGATATCGCACCACGTGCGTATCCTTCCGGTCATGATGCGATCATCGAAGCATTGTTGAGAATCGACCTTTCCGAAATGTCATCACGCAAACAAAT
>DATDQA010000278.1:0-6399 GCA_035292505.1 Saprospiraceae bacterium
CCCCTTGATTGCCTATTTCAAGATTGGAAGTTTTGAGATATCCGGTGGTCTGAATAGTGCATTCATCCTTTCAATTACAGGGGGCGGTTCTCTGAACTTCGAAGGTATCGCACCAAGTGGCGATGACATCGACCCTTTCAAAGTAACGCTGCAATATAATTTCAATAAAGACGAAGCACAGGAAGCGGGCCCACCAAATCTCCAGGTCCGTGTCGATGGTGTCACACTGCTCACCCCTTCTACAATCGGAGCGTACTATGATTTTGAAGAGAAAAGTGGAAATCAATACGAGGCATTTGATATCGGGCTGATTGGCGGACTTGCGTTCTATCTGAACGAGGGATTGTATCTCAGTGGCAAAGTGACGTATGGTCTTACCGATGCCGACGACAATCAATATGACATTTCACTTTACAAACTCGGAACAGACAACAGCTATATCTACAGGACAGATAAAAACCAACACCTCACCATTCAGGCATCGATCGGCTTCTTATTTTGAGGCGGTGAAGCTTCATTACAAAACCTCCGGTGCAGGTCCGCCCGTCCTCATCCTGCATGGACTCTTCGGTATGCTGGACAACTGGCAGACATTTGCGCGTCATCTTGCAGAAGAGTATCGGGTTTATACCCTTGATCTGCGCAACCATGGTCGCTCTCCGCATGATCCGATCTTCGATTATCCTGCACTTGCGGGGGACATTGTAGAATTTATCCATAATCAACAGATCGATCCTGCGACGCTCCTGGGTCATTCTCTCGGTGGGAAAATTGCAATGCAGACCGCATTGACCCGTCCTGAACTCGTAGATCGACTGATTGTGATCGATATCGCACCACGTGCGTATCCTTCCGGTCATGATGCGATCATCGAAGCATTGTTGAGAATCGATCTTTCCGGAATGTCATCACGCACACAAATCGAAAATGCGTTGAGGGTAAAACTTGATGATACGGGTGTCGTACGCTTTCTGATGAAAAATGTGGCCCGTCATGAAGATGGGACGTTTTTCTGGCGCATGAATCTTCCTGTTCTTGCAGCAAGCTATAGAAATACCACATCTTCAATTGACGGGCATACACCCTTTACTCATCCAACGCTTTTCGTGCGTGGTGGTCGTTCAAAATATATACAGAATGAGGACTGGCCTGATATCCTGGATTTATTTCCTGCTGCAGAATTGCGCACAATTGAAAATGCAGGTCATTGGGTACATGCTGACGCGCTAGAAGAGTTGTTGAAAGTCACGAGAGAGTTTTTGAATGTGAGAGGGTGAGATGGTGAGAGGGTGAGAAGGTGAGAGGGTGAGAAGGTGAGAGGGTGAGATGGTGAGAAGGCGAGAGGGTGAGATGGCGAGAAGAAAAACTCAATCGCAAATGGAGCAAAGCGACATCCCGTACCGATCTCTACAAAGTAGAGAGAGCGTCGGGACTCAAATGGAGCAAAGCGACATCCCGTACCGATCTCTACAAAGTAGAGAGAGCGTCGGGACTCAAGTGCAAGCGCAATCAAGAATAGAAAGTATTTTGAACGTGAATCCCGATGCTCACTATCGATCGATCGTGATGTCACTCACGCTCCATTTGTGTTTGTGTTTCCTTAGCCTAATTCTACTAACAATTGATTCTTATCCACGTTTTGTTTTTCCTGCACAAAGATCTTACTTATAACTCCATTGACAGGCGCATTCAGGACATTTTCCATTTTCATTGCTTCGAGGATAATGATTGGTTGGCCTTCTTTGACATGATCACCTTCATGCACCTGGACTTTCAGGACCATGCCGGGCATTGGCGCTGACACCTGGCGGAGCTTGACATGATTCCGACCGATGTCGAAACCCATGGCATGGATACGGGATTCTACTTCATCACGCAGTTTCACATTGATGTCCTTGCCATCGATACGAAGGACAAACTGTTTCGCAGTATAATCAGCGTGGACAAGCTGCACAAGATGACTTTGATGTCCGTCGATAAGATGTACAGTATCCTCAGAAATCTGTACGATATCGGCCTGGTCCAGGTCGGCCTTTGTGACCTCCATGATCTGTTCGTGTTTATCTCCGGAGATTGCTGTATACAGAATGTCTTTGATATTCATGAGCGTTGGGGTGAAGATGAAGGGGTATTTGTGCGGGCGAGCCTTTCAAGCACATAGATTTCGAACAGGGTAAAGATGAGATATATCGTCAAAAATGGAAGGACAAAAAGTTTTGATTCCGGATGATTGATCTTCATATGTGCTGCCACGAGCGCAACACAGACCATCATTTTGAACAGGATCAGCATCATCATAAGTTGTACAAACCGGAATTTCGATTTGCTGTGTATGGCACGCTTCCCGGAGTAATAAGCCAGGATATTAATGAGTATAAAAGCACTGATGCACAAGAACGTGAATTGTGAAATTGCGGAAGACTCAGGTAGAAAGGTATTCCAGACCACCAATGAAACGAGTGTGCCGGCTGCAATCAGCGCAAGAAGAATCCAAAATCTGCCGGGTGCTATCATCAACATACGTAATCTGATCCATGATCATTCATACCTGGGCTTAACTTCCCCGGCCTGCCATCCTCACTCGCTGAGGTCGCGATACATCTTATAAAAGTATCCCCCCGCAAACAACAAAATAAGGAATATGGTGATAAACGGTTTTGGCGTTGAGAAGTATGCATCGAGTTTTTGTCCCAGCCATGCACCAATTGCGATCACCGCAAAAAATTGAAGCGCCATTCCTGAGTATTTCAGGTAGACGTGCATTTTGTTTCGCTTATCCGGAGATGATGTCACTGGTGGGCCACCTTGGAAAGTTGGCTCAGTTCCAGAGGTATGGGTTCTTCGCGTTTCAGCTCTTTGATGCGCTGGGCACCCATCTTACATGTGACATTGAATGTAGAACCGGAATGGACCAGGAGTTTGGCCGTGCTCACTTCTCCTTCAATCACGGCCGATTCCTTCACCTGGAGTAGTTCACTGACGACAAGATTTCCATTGAAGTGACCTTCGATGACAGCATTCTTACATTGGATATCCCCTTCTATCTGGCCTGTTGAGCCTACAACGACTTTCCCTTTTGAGTGGATTGCCCCGACGACTTTCCCGTCGATCCGGATATCGGATTCGGTATAAATCGTCCCTTCAATGCGCGTGCCGTTTACAAGGCTGTTATTTGATTGGACAGCATTTGCCGAAGTTGTAGCCATTGCTTTACGGCTTTCCTTGCTGTTATCATTTGATCCAAACATAATTTTCCCAGGTTTTAGATTGACAAGTTACAGAGAATCCTACGTTCACGGGATTGACTCGCCGAAGAAATGGGTGAGGAAGAAAAATCGATTTCTGATACTCAATCAGACGATCCTACCATCAGAACCGGGGACAATATACGCCACGGCTTTGCGGTCCGCACAACAGATAGATCATCGAAAACTCAAACGAGCCGTTGGAATTTGCTGCCTGCCGTAAGCTCGACACGTTAATGTCATAGCTGAATCCAATGCCAAACTGCCGATAGTCAAATCGGGTAGACAAGATCAATGCATCTGCCGTCAGCGCCTTTTCATAGTGATTTGCTACGCGGAACCAGGCACCAAACTGAAAAGACTGATCATCATATCCTGAACCCATAAAGAATCTGGTACTCGCTCCGAAATTGATCTCCATGGATGGACCCTGGAAAAAGGCAACGGCTCCCGGCAACACCGAGACCTGATCACCTAATGGTAACTCCCCGCCTGCATGCACAGCTGCTTTCGTGTAATAGGGGACTACATCATCAAGATAGAAAGACAGATTCGGCTGATTCAGGTGACTGTATGCACCGCCGATATAAAAGTTTTTCGCCTTTCCCAGCACCGAAAACCAGAGGACACCGAGGCCGATATCACCAAAGAGAAACTTCTGATCAATATTGTCAAGGTTTTCACCCGATGGTATCGTTGGATCGTATTCAAAGTCACCATTTACCTGGCTGCCCCACCGTCCTTTCAGATAATCGAAACTGCGTTGAGATAATCCTAATTCGGCTCCCGCGACGATATAATGTGACTTTTTCCTTGTACCGGCCACCCGGCGGGAATACGCACCAGTCAATTTTAACGTCTGTGTCTTAAAATCCAACTCGCCTGCCACGTCGGTCCAGAGGTTGATTCCAAAGCCGAAATTGTCATAGCGGCCGACAGGGAGCTTCTGGTCATAGGACAAGGAAAAGGTATTGTATGCATTGCCAGGGATCACCGGAGCCCATTGATTCCGATAGTTCGCAATCACACGGGTATTACAATTCATCACCCCTGTCAGGGCTGGATTGAGCGTAAGAGGAGACTGGTAGAACTGAGAGAAATGGATATCCTGCGCATTCAGGCTACCAACCAGCAGGAAAAGGCCTGCGATAAGTTTCGTGTATTTGTGTTTCATCCGCTTAATTTCTGGTAAAACGTAAAGATAAAGATTTTGAATTTTCTCAAATAAATAAACGCCGGGAGGGTATTTTTGTATGAAGACGTACTCAAAACGCTGATTGTAAGGCGCTTGCTTACATTTTTTTCTTTTCGTCTGCCCCCACTCCCTTCTTTGATTTAGTCCTGGGAAAGACCAATTCGGAGCTGGAATAAGTGCTGCCGAATGTCTCCGCAGCGCGATATACCTGTAAGAGCGCATCCCTGACCTGGCTTTCACTCAAGGCTTTCAGAGGATGTATAAAGGCTGTCCAGAGGATTTCATCCGAGATCGCATACCGGACATCAAGGGAGCTATGAAAATTCGCAATCATGGCTTCCTCCATCTGGCTCAGGGTGACCTCATCCATGACCTCCACCGGGCTGATGATGCGCATGCGGTCATGAGATTCATCCGTGATCACCAGCATTATCCGGTCATTGTACTTCAACTGCCACATCCCTGTACTACCTTCAACGGAATCACTCACAGATTGCAGAATCTGATACAACCGGGTGTTATCCATTCTCTGACCTTGTATCACCGGCGGTGACAAGGTGTAGAGCACGCAAAGTGACAGGAAAATCCGATTACACATCATTGTCAGACATCAAGTACAAAGATCATTCCTCTTCCTTCCTTTCCTTTCATTAAAGAAGATGCAAATTTGCAGGGAAGAATACACATGCAGACAAAATACGATATCGTCCACGATTGGCTCCCGAGATACACAGGAAGACCTATCGAAACTTTCGGTGAATACATCCTCCTGGTGAATTTCAGCAACTACGTGCAGATGTTTGCGCAATGGAATTCGGTGCCCATCAAGGGTAAAAAACGTCCGATGTTGACAGCGACGGCAGAAGGTATCACGATCATCAATTTTGGTATGGGCAGCGCGAATGCCGCAACGATCATGGATCTGTTGTCCGCGATACAGCCCAAAGCAGCACTCTTTCTTGGGAAATGCGGTGGTCTCCGCTATGATAAAAATCAGGTTGGTGATCTCATCCTTCCAATCGCAGCGATCCGTGGCGAAGGAACTTCAAACGATTATTTCCCGCCGGAAGTGCCTGCTCTACCATCCTTTGCCTTACAGAAAGCAATTTCAACAACAATACGAGATTATCAACGTGACTATTGGACGGGCACCGTGTATACGACAAACCGTCGCGTATGGGAACATGATGATGAATTCAAAGCCTACCTGCGCAAGATTCGCTGCATGGCGATCGATATGGAATGTGCGACAATCTTTTCAGCCGGATTTTCGAATAAAATCCCGGTTGGGGCTTTATTACTCGTCTCGGATATCCCGATGATTCCCGAGGGCGTGAAGACGGACAAAAGCGATAAACAAGTGACGGACACCTTCGCAGAAATGCATCTCAAAATCGGTATCGACTCATTAAGACAATTGATCAATAATTCACAGACCGTGCGACACTTGAAATTTTGATTTCGAATCTCGGATGTCGGAAATCCGCAATGCCAAACAGTCGTGAGAACTCCTGCAACATTATTTCTCTTTCTGTTTTACCTGATTTTCGACAGAACACTTTCTGCACAATCGGATCATATTCAACGGATCGCTAAAGGGATCAGTACGTACCGCAGTTTTCTCCTGGAGAGCAAACCTGACAAGCGTCGACAGCTTGGCGCAGTCATTCAGAAGCTGGATCGACTCCATATTAGTGAAGAAGAACGTAGCGAACTCACGACCTTTATAGGAAATCTGGTTCAACCCGAGGGGACTATTGATCCCGATCTCTTTGACTTCTCAGTCAGGAAAATACAGAGTAAACCATACCTGGATAGTCTGACCGATCAGGAAATTCAGATTATCGCGGATAATGCTGATTTATATGACCTTATCAATATCGGTGTTTTGGAGTTGGACTATCCCTATAGAGTCAGTTCTAGTTTCCAGCTTCATAAAGAACTCTTTTTTTATGATAT
>DATDQA010000279.1:0-3265 GCA_035292505.1 Saprospiraceae bacterium
GCGGCCCTTGCAATATTCAAAATCAATACAATCGAATATCCAGGCTCAGCGAATGTCTGGGACAGTTTTGGTGAAGCGTTGATGGAGAAAGGAGAAACTGCAGCAGCGATAGAGAATTATCAAAAGTCACTGGCCCTGAATCCCGGAAATACAAACGCCGTTGCAATGCTTGCAAAGATGGGTATTGCCGCTTCAATTCCAGAAATACAAGTGAGCGAAGACATTCTCCAAACCTACCCGGGAAGTTATGAGCTCATGCCGGGTTTCAGTATCGTCATCACTCGTGATGGGACACAACTCTACGGCCAGGCCACAGGACAGGCGAAATTTGAATTATTTCCAAAAACAGAAACAGAGTTCTATCTCAAAGTAGTAGACGCCCAGGTCAAATTCAATAAAAACGACGATGGATCTGTGAAGAGTCTGACGTTGTATCAGGGAGGGCAGGTGCTGGAAGGGAAGAAAAGTTTATAGGTTTAGTGGTTTACGGGTTTAGAGGTCATTTATTGCATCGAGATATAGGGCATTTAACATGCGGCTGATGCGTTCAACCTGACTTCTTAAATCAACTAATTGATTTTCGGAAATAAACTTCAGATCCTGAGCAATGATCAGCTGATTCAAAACTTCGATAAGACTACCGTATGCCATTTCATAAAAACGTGCTTTATCTTTTTTGCTCAATCGAGTACTCCCTTCAGCCATGTTGCTACTTACTGAAACCGACGCTCGCCTGAGTTGACTTGTCAGTCCGTACTTTTCCTCTGATGGGAATGTAGCTGTGACACTATAGATCACATTTACTAACTCCCTGGCATATTGCCAAACCTCTAAACTTTCGAATGAATACTTCATGTCTATGTGATTTTGGTTTACGAACAAATATAAAGCTCCGCTCAAACAAAAATTCCTAAACCTCTACACCCCTCAACCTATAAACAGTTTCTTCTTCTCAATGTACTTCCTCACTACCTCAGGCACTAGATAGCGAATCGATTTCTTCTTGTGTACACTAGCGCGGATATAGGTACTTGAAATGTGAATCATCGGAACATTGTCGAACATCTTCACATGCGGATGTTTTTCGAAATCTGAGCCATGGTAGCCGGGTCGGCGATAGACAAGGATACGGTACTCTTCGAGGATAGGTTGCCAATCCTTCCATTCACGAAAGCGATCAAAGTTGTCACTGCCCATGATGAGCTTATAGGTGTGTTCAGGGTTCTGTGTTGAGAGTTGAGAGAGAGTGTGGTAGGTATAAGATGGTCTTGGCAATGAAAATTCAATAGCATTGACCTGGATCAACGGATTGCCGCGGACTGAGAGTCGTGCCATCGCAAGGCGATGCTTCTCATCAGCGAGGTCTTTACTTTTCTTCAATGGATTTTGTGGAGAGACGACAAGGTCGACATGATCGCAGCCTTCCCTTGTAGCGAAATACTCCGCGATGATCAGATGACCGGTGTGGATCGGATTGAAGGAGCCGAAGAGAAGACCGATGGTTGCCAAGGCAATGAAAATAAAAATGAAAATAAAAATGAAAAGCAACCCCAGCACCCAGTACCGAGGACCGAGCACCCGATTTAGTCCATCTTCAATCTGATCTTCCCTTCCTTCAGCGTAATCGTATCAAGTTCCTTCTGCATCTTATATCCCCAGCCTTCGGGATCCATATCCTGATCATAGCCGGTTGCCCCGGTGACAGCTTTGTCTTCCATCTTATCTACGATCCGGCCTACACCACCGAAAACAGTAGCTGACGTCTTCTCTTTCCACCAACTGCCTGTCAGCGTTGCGTTGAATGTCAACTCGAGATATCCATCGTCACCCATCACAACATCCATTGTTTCAGTGTTGTTTTGAGACAGACCTACATGGTATTCCATCCTGGGTGATTTTGTCTCTTCGACATACTTGATAGTGGCGATGCCTTTGTACTTGCTCCAGTCATAGGTTTCTTGAATATGCTTGCTTGTTTTGTTATCCCAGGTGTCAATGATGAGATATGTTCCCGAATCTGTCATCTCTCTGCCATCCCATGTTCCCATCCAGATTCTCAGCGATTTGTCAGGACCGATTGCATTCCCGGTGATATAGCCATAGGCGCCAATCTTGATGCGACGGGGTTCTGTCTTGTATTCCACGCCATTGACCATCACGGTCATGGTGTTGTCATTTTCAAGCTGCGCAGATACCTGAAGATATCCTGCCAGCAAGAGAGAAAAGAGCATTGTGTATTTCATTACGGTTTTTGTTTTAATGATTGAGAAATGCGAAGTTAGTCCTTCTCACCATAATGTCCAGAAGCTCCAAAGGCTGCATTAAACTCACCCAAAAGAAATAATCGGTGGTTTATATCCTTTGTGTACTGAGTTCCAAACTGCCAGGCACTATATCACCACTGGAAAATAAGCACGTTGCACAGAAAATTGCACTTGATTAGTTTGTGACTGAACAGAAGCAACAGCAAGGACGGAGAGAATAGCAAGTGAAAAAAATATTTGCCTTTGTCATAGTTTTCCTTATTCTTTGTTTGCCAATTGTGAGAGTATTCATAGCATCACAGTACCTAAGGTCATTAGTTAGTCTGCTAACGCTGACTCCTATTGGGAGTATTGCTCAGACGAGACTACCTGATATGTTTCAATGCGCTATTGAAATAGAAAGTTCTTTTGAACCAAAGCAGTTACAGATATATGTCATATCTGATCCCAGGTGTGGTTATTGTGATCGCGCTCTTAGGCAAATTGGAGCCTGGGCAGTTAATGACAAGCGTATTGATGTTATCGCTATGGATGTTTCTGAGAAAGCAAAGAAGATAAGAGCTAATGAAGCATTGAAATTCTACAATGAATATAGTATCCGCATCATTGATGCCAGTCCATGTGGTATGAAATATAAAAAGTTTATACCAAAGGTGTATGTATTTGATCGAGACTCGGGAGATTTACTTTGGAAGTTAAGAGGCTGGGGTAAAGGAGATATTGACAAGCTCAAAAGCAAACTTTCTAAATAACCTATGAATTAAACAGTTGTATCTAGTCAGGAGGCAAGCCTATTGTTTGCCCAATATTGAAGACACTATAGTACCTTAGGACGAATTGACGTTTAAGTCCCTTCTCTGATATTTCCGATTCCTGGATTGCTTGAATCTCCTCTGGTTCAAGACGTTTGCCATGCTTATCGCTAAACGTCACTTTGTAATAATACACGGCCGAGGATATTTCTCCGGGCAGTACCCGTCCTCCCAATTCCTGGATTTGAA
>DATDQA010000280.1:0-6509 GCA_035292505.1 Saprospiraceae bacterium
TTACAATGAGGATGCCCTCGACGGAACAAATGGCTGTGATTGCGATCAGGGTGTGAATACCTATTGTGATGAAATTCCCATCCTGGGTGTCGATTACTTCAGAGGTCCTCGCGGGCCAAAAGCATTCTGTGATACGGTAGCGCAAAATTGGACTCCGTCAGAAGACATCATTTTCATTTCATCTGATATTCCGTTCCAGGACAGTCTGCGGATCGTCTGCGGTGAGAAAAGAGTTGAACTTGGGATGTCTTCCTTTACCTATTATAATAATGGGAGCGTAGGCAACTGGCCAAATGCGATGACCGATCCTCAGTCGGGAGCACCGCTGGAGTTTTATCGCTATCTCTCAGGATCCTGGAAAGATGGCTCCCCCTTCTGCCTTGGTGGTAGTGGATATAATGCAGGACCTGGCTGTAATCGTATCAAGTATGCCTTCCCTGATCCACCAAACCGTTCCAACGGATGGAGTATGAGCACGGCCGACCTGGCGTTTGGAGATCGCCGTACGATTCAGGCTACCGGTCCACTGCGTCTCGATCCTGGGGAAGTCAATGAATTGATCATCGGTGCAGTGTGGGTACCTGATGTCGATTATCCAAATCCGGATGTAACACGTCTCTTTTCTGCGGATGGTATTGCCCAGTCACTGTTTGATAACTGTTTCAAAGTACCGGATGGACCTGATGCCCCCGATTTGGACTTTATCGAGCTCGATCGTGAGCTGATCATGATCCTGACCAATGATGTTGTCACGTCCAACAATGCCTATGAGCTCTATAGTGAAGGTGGTCTTGAAATTCCACCTACAGAAGTCGATAGCAATTATGTCTTTGAGGGATATAAAGTGTATCAATTCTCAGGACCTGGAGTGATTGCTGCAGAAAAAGATGATATCGTCAAGTCCCGACTTATCTTCCAGGCAGATCTTAAGAATAAGGTAACGACCGTTTATAACTGGACATCAATACCTGACCCTAATCCGCTTTCCACTGAACCGATCTGGATACCGGAACTTCGGGTGCAGGGTGCAGACGCAGGTATTCGGCATACCGTACGGATCACCGAAGATCAGTTTGCCTCTGAAGACCGGCGTTTGATCAATCATAAGAAGTATTATTTCCTCGCAGTGGCATATGGGTACAACAACTATGCACAGTTTGATCCGAAGACGGTAGTTGGCCAACGCAGGCCATATCTCGAAGGAAGAAATAATGTAAAAGTCTATAGTCCCATTCCAAGACCCATTGTCTATTCCGACCTCAACAGTATCTATGGCCAGGGGCCGTCGATTACGAGACTTGGTGGAGTTGGAACCGGAGGTAATAGTCTGGACGTCACAAATGAATCACGCGATTCGATAGCTATGGATATGAATAACGTCATTGTCTATCAACCTGGCGAAGGACCCATCAACGCGAAGGTGTTCAATCCACTCGTTGTGAAAGATGGATGCTATATCGTCGAGTTTAGGGATGCAGATGGGAATCCCGCTAAACTTGATCCTAACGCGTATTGGACACTCTATCCTGAAAATGACCCGACGAATGTCGTGACCTCTGAGCGCTCAATCATCAGCCCGAATGAACAGATTATCCAGGAGTTTGGATTCTCAGTGACGCTGGGCCAGATTGCCGATGTAGGTGATTTAGCTGATGAACGCAATGGAGTCATCGGAGTTGAAATGGAATTTGCAGACCCTAATGGACCGACATGGATCGGATGGTTTCCTGAAGGTGGCGGAGGTAACGTAGGAGCGCTAGGTCCGGTCTTTGACTTTTTGAAGAATGAGCACGAAGGGAATTCGGCATACTTAAAAGATCCGCATCAGGCTTTCAACCTTATGAATGGCTTTTATCCTTTCCATCTGTGTGATTATGTGAAAATTCAACCTGTTGAAAATATCTTTGGCTTCATGGTCACTCCGACATGGCTTGATGGTGGAGAGGCTACAGTACAGAATCAGGCTTTGGCAAAACTGCAAAACCTTAATAACGTAGACATCGTGCTCACAAAGGATAAGTCTAAATGGAGCAGGTGTATCGTCGTAGAAACAGCAAATACCTATTTCACGGATTTAGGTGCTCCGATTGTGACTCAGGGTAACTCCAGAAATATGGAACGGCGCAATGTACCCTCTGTGACAAAAGACGACAACGACATCGATGGTCTGCCGGATGTAGATCCTAACGAATCCGAGTATGGTTTGGGATGGTTTCCGGGATATGCGATTGATGTAGAATCAGGAAAACGATTGAATATTTTCTTTGGTGAAAATTCAATCTATCGGGACGAAATACAAGCGCTGCTCCCTGCTTATCCTGCGAATGGCGATGATATGATGTGGAATCCCAATGATACTGTCATTGCCTTTAGTGGCGGTCTCTTGCCTCCGCCTGATCTTGCGATGGGGGGTATGCATTATGTCTATGTGACGTTGCAGCCATATGATAGCTGTGCATCTCTTGTCGCAGATTTACGCCAGGGAGGAAGTAATTTCAATAAATTCCGTGCACTGCCGAATATCACGTGGACAGGCATTCCAATTACAACGGGAGAACCAATGCTCTCCTATAAAGACGGACTGATCCCAAATGATGTGGTGATTAAGATTCGTGTCGATAATCCCTACCAGATGTCCCAGGAAGTGGTGGGAGGTGATTACGAGTATCCGATGTATCGGATGTGTTTCGATGGCGTCGAAGCAACACCTCGATCATCGGAACAGGAAATCAATGCAGCTCTTGCAAAGATCAATGTAGTACCGAATCCCTACTACGGATATTCCGCATATGAAACGACCACCTTGTCTACGACTGTGAAAATCACAAATCTCCCTGCCAATTGTATTGTCACCATCTACTCCGTCGATGGACGCTTTATCCGGCAGTATAAGAGGAATGAAGTAGGTGTGATTCAAAAGCCACCACGCTCCAATCCTCCGATCGCCGAGACACAGGTGATTCCGGATATCGAATGGGATCTGAAGAACAGCAAAGGCATTCCAATCGCCAGTGGTGTATATCTCATCCATGTGGATTCGCCCGAGTATGGAGAACATGTGATCAAGTGGTTTGGTATCAACAGGCAATTTGATCCAAGCGGTTTGTAATTAATTCTAAAGAATTCAGAAAACGGACTTCATGATGAAGAAAACTCTATATCTGATGTTGACATGCTGCTGCATGGGAAGCGTGTGTACCCTCCACGCCGGAAATCCTGACAGACAGGGTGAAGCAGGAGCCTATGAATTACTACTCAATCCCTGGGCGCGGAGCGCGGGCTTGCATACGATGACTACTTCGATGATCACCGGTGTGGAAGCCACACGTCTCAATGTCGCTGGTCTCGCGAGGCTGAGTAAAAGTGAACTGATCATTGGCCATACCATCTTGTTTGATGGTACAGGGATGTCATTGAATAGCATAGGTTTTGCTCAGCGCATGGGAACATCAGGTGCCTTTGGTATCACCCTCACATCAATGGATTTTGGGGATATACCGATTACCACCGATGCAATACCGGAAGGCACAGGAGCTAGCTATTCGCCAAGCTTCTTTCATATGGGACTCTCTTATGCGCATATGTTCGAGAATAAAGTTTCAGTGGGCATTCTGCTCTGCGGCATTTCTGAGTCTATTGCTGATTTGAGCGCATTTGGCTTTGCACTTGACGCGGGTGTACAGTATGTTGCCGGAGAGCAGGACAATTTCAAGTTTGGTATTGCACTCCGCAATGTCGGCTCACCGATGCGCTTTGGAGGTGAAGGGCTTTCTTTTCAGACACCGAATCCGGACAGCGATGTAAACTACCAGATTACTGTAAATCAACGTGCTGCAAAATTTGAACTTCCGTCTGTCCTCAATCTCGGCGTCTCATATGATTTTCTCTTTGGTGCCCGTCATCGGTTTACGATTGTCGGCAATTTTACCGCAAATTCGTTCTCTCGTGATCAGATAGGTGGAGGTGCAGAATATGCGTTCAAAGAGATGTTCATGGTGAGGGCCGGATACAAACATGAGCTGGGATCGACAGAAATAGACAAGAGTATCTATACAGGATTTGCTGCAGGTGTGACACTCGAAGTGCCAACGAAGAAGCAGACAACAAGCAGATTTGGCGTGGACTATGCGTATGGTGCGACGTCGCCCTTCTCCGGCACACACAACTTCAGTATTCGCTATAAAATTTAAGGACCAAGCCCTGCCGGCTTCCCGTCGTGCTCTTTCGCTAAGGCGACTGAAGTTTTACGAAAATCGAGGCAGACAGGCATGACAGTCAAGGGATAATTTTTTTACCTTTGCCCCGTCTGACGTTCCTGTGCGATATCCGTACAGGAACGTCTTTTTAGTTCAATGTCCTTCTCGGAGGACGACATGATAGACTCAATTATTCAGAAAGATTATGGCGGACTACAATTACCTTACGAAAGAAGGCTTTGACAGGCTCATTAATGAGCTTGATGATCTCAAAGGCAGGGGTAGGTCGGAAGCTGCAAGAGCGATTGCCGATGCACGTGACAAAGGAGATCTGGCTGAAAACGCAGAATATCACGCCGCAAAGGATGAACAGGCGATGCTCGAATTCAAGATCAGCGACCTCGAACGCACACTCTCCAATGCACGGGTGTTGGATCAAAGCCAATTGGACACATCACATGTGGTGCTGCTCTCGAAAGTGACCATCAAGAACCTGAAGAGCCATAGCAAACTCACATATCAGCTTGTATCGGAAACAGAAGCAGACCTGAAGGAAAAGAAGATTTCTATCGGCTCGCCGATGGGTCAGGGACTTCTCGGGAAAGCTGTCGGAGAGATCGCACACGTGGATACACCGGCTGGAAAGCTGGAGTTTGAAATTATAGATATTAGAGTCTGATGCCGAGTCTCTTCTCACGGATCGCCCAGGATGAAATCCCCGCTTACAAAGTTGCTGAAGATGATCGGTTTTTGGCGTTCCTCGATATCAGCCCTCTTGTCCGTGGACATGTGCTCGTGATTCCCAAAAAAGAGATCGACTATATTTTTGACCTGGAGCCGGAGACACTGAGCGATCTCATGTTGTTTGCACAACGAGTGGCCCGCGCAATTGAGAATGTGGTTCCTTGTAAACGTATCGGTATAGCGGTGATAGGACTTGAAGTACCCCATGCACATGTGCATCTTGTTCCTCTGCAATCATTGCACGATCTCGACTTCTCCAGGCCACGTGTCCAGATGACGAAAGCGGAATTCACAGATCTCGCAGCAGCGATCTCGGTAAAATTTATATGATCTTCTTATGTTCTGCTTTTAGCTTTTAGCTTCTGGCTATTTGCTGTTCGCTATTGAAAAGGTTTTACCGGCTTATCCCGCTTTACCGGTTTTCCCTGCTTCTTCCATTTTCTCAGATTTTTCTAATTCCTCTCGTTCAAGCATTCTGCTTTGCAAGCGTGTATGTATCTTGGCGTTAAATCAATAAAAACATGTTGAATACTATTCTCATTCATGCACATTCGGGTTTGCGCTGGGTTGTCTTATTGCTTCTGGTATATGTTATGATCAATGCTGTAACGGCTTTGCGGAGCAAGCGCACATATACCTCAAAGGATAAACGATTGAGTCTGTTTGCGATGACCTCTGTGCATATCCAGGTAATATTGGGTCTTGTGTTATACTTTCTTAGCTCTGATGTAAAATTCGCGGATTACACGATGACGAATGATCAGGTTCGCTTCTTTACCATAGAGCATGCATTTGGGATGCTCATCGCCGTCACCCTCGTAACCCTCGGGCATCGCAAAGGCAAATCCGGAAACTTCAAAGGCTTGTTTTGGTATTATACTATTGCCTTACTTATCATACTCATCTCGATTCCGTGGCCGTTCCGGGGATTTGGGAATGGATGGTTTTAGTGTTTCATGTTTCAAGTTTGATGTTTCAGGTTTGAGGTTTTGCTAGATTTGTAATTTAGATCCTGATAAACCTCTACATATGACCTGGACACATTTTGAGGATATTGATGCCTGGCAAATGGCTCGTGCCTACAGTAAGAGAATTCATGATTTGATTGAGAACAGCGCGATTAAGAAAAACTTTGCCCTGAAAGACCAGATGTATGGCTCATCAGGTTCAATCATGGACAATATTGCAGAAGGCTTCGAACGCGGAAGTAATGGTGAATTCAGAAATTTTCTTTCATATGCGAAAGGAAGTTGCGGAGAATCAAGATCGCAGTTATACCGCTGTTTGGATCTTGGACTTATTTCTCAAAAAGATTTTCATTCTTTGAAACAGGAAGCTGAGTTTATCGCAGGTAAGATTTTTAGAATTATTGAATACCTCAATAGCTCTGATATCAGAGGGCAAAGATTCAAGTCCTAGATTTGAGTCCACTCCGAAAAGTCATCTTTTACCCATGCTCACCCCTCGATCCCCTGAAGGGGAAGTCCACACGCATTGAATTTCAATGTATTACGCGGGCGGCGGTTCCACCTTTAGGGGGTCAGGGGGCAGTGAAGCACTTTTTGGAGC